>JADGIB010000018.1 GCA_019683665.1 Solirubrobacteraceae bacterium | reverse complement strand
TCTCGTGGGCTCGGTGATGTGTATAATAGACAGGGGCCCCCCGGGCCGAGGCGGCCGGCGGCCGCCACAACGAGGGCCACGGGCGCCGGTTGACCGCCGCCTTCGAGGCGCTCGAGTCGTTCCCGGCGCTCGCCGAGTCCCGCAACCGGCTCCTGCGAGTGGTGGGGCAGGAGCGGATCTCCGCCGGTGAGGTCGTCGCCGCGGTCGAGTCCGACGTCGCGCTCGTGATCGCGGTCCTGCGGCTCGCCAACCAGGTCGAGGGGCGCACCCGCGGCAAGGTCGAGTCGGTCGTCAAGGCCGTCGAGCTGCTGTCGCCGGAGGCGGTGCAGTCGCTGGCGACCCGCGCCCGCACCTTCGACTTCTTCGAGCGCACCGCGACGTGGGACGCGGCGCCGGAGCGCTTCCGCCTCCACGGCGTCGCCACGCAGCGCGCCGCCGACCGGATCACGACCGAGACCGGCTACGACGAGCGCGACCGCCTCATGGTCACCGCGCTGCTGCACGACATCGGCAAGCTCGTCCTCATGCACGCCTACCCGGGCTACCCGGGGCAGGTGCACGGGCCGGCGCGCACGCCCGAGGAGCGCATCCACCGCGAGCGCCGCGAGCTCGGCGTCGACCACGCGCTCGTCGGCGGCGTCCTCGCCCGCCGCTGGGGGCTGCCGAAGGCGGTCGCCAGCGCGATCGAGCGCCACCACGCCGACGACGCCGCCGAGGAGGCCGCGTACGTCCGCCTGGCCGACATGCTCGCCCACTACGCGCAGGGCGGGGCGGTCTCGCCGACCGAGCTGCTGAAGGTCGCGCGGACCGTCGGCCTGGGGCCGACCGAGCTGCGCACGGTCATGTACGACCTGCCGTACCCGCAGACGGGGCGCACCCGGGCGATCGACCCGTGCCCGCTGTCGGCCCGCGAGCTCGAGGTGCTCAAGCGCCTGGCCGAGGGCAAGGTCTACAAGCAGATCGCGCTCGAGCTCGACCTGTCGACCTCGACGGTCCGCACCCACCTCCACAACATCTACGGCAAGCTCGGCGCGGTCGACCGCGCCCAGGCCGTCCTGCTGGCGACCGAGCGCGGCTGGCTGTAGGCCGCGGCGGCGCCGCCGGGCGCGGCGCGCCCCGCCCGGGCCGGTCCGGGGCGACCGGTACCCTCAGGGGTGCTGGAGCGCCGCGCCCTGGGGCCACGTCCCTCCCGTCGCGCGGCGGCCGTCAGTCCCGAGGGGCGGGAGCGAGGTGCTGAGCATGGCAGTCCCCCCAGGCCGGTCGTCGCGGTCGATGCGACCGCGTCAGGCCACGCCGGCCGAGCGCGCGGAGGAGTACGCCGCCGCCCAGGCCCGGCTCAAGCAGGAGGCCGCCGACCGGCGCGCGGCCAAGGAGGCGGCCGAGAAGGCGGCGCCGAAGCGGCGCCGGCGGCCTCGCGGCTAGCTAGCCGGCCCGGCCGTCGGCCCGCCGCCGCAGGCGCGCGAGCAGCAGCCAGGCGGCGGCCATGCCGGCCGCGTCGACGAGCACGTCGATCGGGTCGCTGTCGCGGCCCGGCACCCACGACTGGTGGACCTCGTCGAGGACCGCCCACGCGAGCGCGATCGCGGCGGCGGCCGGCGCGCGGCGCGGGCCGAGCGCCCAGCGCCAGAGCGTGAACAGGAGCGCGAACTCGGTGAAGTGGACGGCGGAGGTGGCCAGGCGCGCCCACGCGCCGAGGTCCGGGCCGACCTGCTCCTGGTCGGAGAGGGCCCAGATGAGCGCCATGAGGGCGATCGGCGCCGCGAAGCGCGCAAGGCGCCCGGCGCGTGCCCTACGATCGGATGCGGCCGTGCTGTCGATCACCTCCAAATCACCCTACGCGCTGCAGGCGCTGACCGAGCTCGGCCGCAGCGGCGGCAGGGACCCCGTGCCGATCGCGGAGCTGGCCCGCCGCCGCGACATCCCCGTCCAGTTCCTCGAGCAGCTGTTCGCCGTCCTGCGCCGCGCCGGCCTGCTGCGCTCCCAGCGCGGCGTGAAGGGCGGCTACCTGTTCGCCCGCGAGCCGCGCGAGATCACCGTCCTCGAGGTCGTCGAGCTCCTCGACGGCCCGCTCGGCCGGGACGCGACCGGCATCTTCGCCGCCGCCGCCTCCGCCGCCCGAGACGTCCTCGCCTCCGCCACGATCCAGGACATCGTGGACCAGGAGGTCCGCGAGGCGGGCGTGGCGATGTACTACATCTGAGTCGCCCCGCCGGGGTGGGCGGGACCAGCGCACCGGTGCGCAAGGTCCCATGAGCGGTTAGCGTGATTCGGCCATGGTGCCGGTGCCGCCGCCGAAGACCCCGCCGGGCTTCCCCGACGCTCGTCTGGTCAAGCCGAAGACCGGCTTTCCCGGCGGCGTCCGCAAACGGTGGAAGCTGCCCGACGGGAGGATCCTCGAGTGGGACTACCGGCACGGGGCGATCGAGGCGTACACTCCGAACGGGAAGCATCTCGGCCAGTTCGACTCGCACACGGGCGAGCAGACGAAGCCCGCCGACGCGACGAGGACGGTCGAACCGTGACGATGCCATGTGGGTGATCCGCGCATACGACCCGGCCGACGACGAGCTCATCGCCGAGCACGAGCTCGGGCGCATGACGCTGCGCGAGCTCGTGGAGGTCCTCGGCTTCGCCCCGACGCAACTGGGCTCGACGCCCCTGACCGAGGAGCAGGTCCGTCGCTTCGCCGACCCCCTGGATTCGCCCGCGGACTACTTCCTCGACTTCGATGCCGACGGGGCGCAGGTCCGCCGCGCGGACGTGCCGGACGCCGTCGCCGCGTTCTGAGCCGGGTTGACGCGGCGCCCCGGCGCCAGCGAGAGTGCCCGCCATGCGGATGAGAACGCTCGTCGTGGTCGCCGGTGCCGTCGCCGCCGTCGCGCTGCCCGCCGCGGCCCAGGCCGCCGACCGGACCGTCCCGTGCCAGGGCGGGGCGAACCGCTGCGTCGCGACCGTCCCGCTCGACGGCGCGCGCACCGGCGACCGGATCGTCGTGCAGCTGACCGACACCGACCTGTAGATCGAGTCGATCGCGCCGTCGGAGCCGTCGCTGGCCGGGTCCTACGGGTTCAGCGGGTTCTCGATGCGGCTCGGCGGCTCGGAGTTCGTCGCCGACCTCGTCGTCACCGGCCCGATCCCGGAGGGGGCGAGCGTCGCGATGACGTTCGCGGTCCCGCCGCGGATGCGCTCCTGCGGGGCCGAGCGCTTCACGATCGACGGCGCCCGCATCCGCCTGCGCGGCGTGCAGGCCCGCGGGCTGACGTGCCGGGCGGCCAAGCGGATCGCCCGCCAGTGCGTGTCGGGGACCGGCCCGAGCGGCCGCGGCTGGACGATCTTCGACGTCGACGGCGACGTCACGCTGCGCCGCGGCGGGCGGCGCGTCGCGTTCACGCTCGGCAACGCGCGCCAGAGCTGCGCGCCGTCCGGCTGAGCCGGGCCGGGGGCGCCCGGCGGCGCGCTCAGGCCGCCGGGCGGGCGATGGCGCTGCACGGCAGGCACACGCCCGCGAACAGCACCGCGCCGCACGTCGGGCACGGCGACGGATAGGGCTGGCTGGGAGCCATGGGCGGACCGTACCCGCGGCGGCGGACGCCCAGTCCCCGGCCCCCGCCGCGCCCGCGCGCCGGCCCCGCCAGGCGGGCGTGTACGCTGCGCGTGCCAATGGCGAAAATCCCGATCAACATCGCGGAGTACGTGGGCCGCACCCCGATCGTGCAGGTCACGCGCCTGCTCCCGCCGGACGCGGCGCCCGGGGTCGAGATCTACGCGAAGGTCGAGTCGTTCAACCCCGGCGGCAGCGTCAAGGACCGCATCGGGATCGCGATGATCGAGGCCGCCGAGCGCGACGGCCTCATCGAGCCCGGCCGCTCGACGATCGTCGAGGCGACCTCCGGCAACACCGGGATCGCGCTCGCGTTCGTCTGCGCCGCGAAGGGCTACGACCTCGTCCTCACGCTCCCGCAGGGGATGAGCCGCGAGCGCGACGCGCTCCTGCGCCTCTACGGCGCCCGCGTCGAGATCACCGAGTCGATGGGCGGCATGGACGAGGCGGTCCAGGCCGCCCGCCGCATGGCCGAGGGCCCCGACGTCTTCCTGCCCGACCAGTTCTCGAACCCGGCCAACCCGGAGGTGCACCGCCGCACGACCGGCCCGGAGATCCTCGAGGCGCTCGACCGCGTCGACGTGTTCGTCGCCGGCGTCGGCACCGGCGGCACGATCACCGGCGCCGGCGAGGTCATCAAGGCCCGCTGCCCGGACTGCCGCGTCGTCGCCGTCGAGCCGCGCTCGAGCGCCGTCCTCTCCGGCCGCCTGCCCGGCCCGCACCGCATCCAGGGGATCGGCGCCGGGTTCGTCCCGCCGGTGCTCAACCGCGAGCTGCTCGACGAGGTCGTCCCGGTCGGCGACGAGGACGCGATCGAGACCGCGCGGGCGCTCGCCCGCGTCGAGGGCATCCTGTCGGGCATCTCCTGCGGCGCCGCGATGTGGGCCGCGCTCGAGATCGCCAAGCGCCCCGAGTCGGCGGGCAAGCGGATCGTCACGATCCTGCCCGACTCCGGCGAGCGCTACGTCTCGACGCCGTTCTTCGCGCCCCAGTGAGCGCCGGGGCGCCCACGCCGTAGGATTCGCGGCGATGGCCGGACTGTCCACACTGGCCCGCATCCTCGGGGAGGTGCGCCGCGACGTCCGCGCCGCGCGCGACCGCGACCCGGCCGCCGCCGGCGTCGGCAGCCTCGAGATCCTGGCGATGTGGCCCGGGGTGCAGGCCGTGCTCGCCCACCGCGTCGCGCACGCCCTCCACACCGCCCGCGTCCCGCTGCTGCCGCGCGCGCTGTCGGTCGCCACCCGCGCGATCACCGGCATCGAGATCCACCCGGCGGCGAAGATCGGCGACGGCCTCTTCATCGACCACGGCTCCGGCGTCGTCATCGGCGAGACCGCCGAGATCGGCCGCGACGTGACGATGTACCAGGGCGTCACGCTCGGCGGCACCGGCTTCGCCACCGGCAAGCGCCACCCGACCGTCGAGGACAACGTCACGATCGGGTCGGGCGCGAAGCTGCTGGGCCCGATCACGATCGGCCACGGCGCGAAGATCGGGGCCAACACGGTCGTCATCCACGACGTGCCGCCGAACTCGACCGTCGTCGGCAACCCCGGCCACCCGGTCCGCATCGAGGGGCGCAGGCCCGAGGGGCCCGACACCGACTGGCTGCACCTGCCCGACCCGATCGCCGACGCGCTGGCGGCGATGTCGAGCCGCATCGCCGCGCTCGAGCGCCAGGTCGCCGAGCTCGGCGGCGACCCCGACCGCGCCGAGCAGGAGCGCCCGCCCGCCGACGTCATGCCGCTGCGCCGCCGCGGCGGGCCGAGCCCGGCCGGCGGCTAGTACCAGATCACCCGGCAGCGGTGGCGCGGCACCGCCTTGAAGCGCGGCTGCCCGCCCCGCGTCCAGAGGACGTTGTCGAGCTCCTGCTCGGTCATCCCCAGCCGCCGGGCGAGCTGCGCGCAGGCGTGGACCGCGCACCCGCGGATCTCGCGCTCCTGCGGGCCGGGGCGCAGCAGCCGCTCGGCGTCGATGTGGGCGGCGAGCCGCTCGTCGTAGACGAGGACGCCCTCGAGGCGCAGCACGTGGGGGACGAGGTTGTCGGCGAAGATCGTCAGCCGGTCGAGGTCGCGGAAGCGCGCGATCCCGGCCAGCGCGAGGTCGGAGGCGACGATCTGGGCGCGCTTGTAGAAGCCGCGGTCGGCGTACATCGTCATGCCGCCGGCGAGGATCTCGGCCAGCCGGACGGCGCTCCCGCCCGCCTCGGCCACGAGGTCGAGCGCGGTCCGCTCGCCGAGGAACGAGCCGAGCTGGCGCAGCGCCTGCGCGAACAGCGCCATCAGCTCGTGGTCGCGGCGCTGGCCGAGGACGCCGGCGATCTCGTCGGTCGTCATCGCCCGCAGGTCCCGGTTGCTCCACGGGCCGTGCGCGCGGAAGCGGTCGGCCAGCCCCCAGGCGACGGTGAAGTAGCCGCTGCAGTTCGGGCGCTTGCGCAGCGTCGGGAACCAGCCGGAGCCGAAGTTGATCGTGTCGAGGACGAGCAGGTACGTCGCCACCGCCTCCTCGTCGCCCTCGAGGTAGTGGCGGGTCGGGTCCAGCTCGGGCGGCGGCGCGTCGCCGAGCGGCAGGGCGTCGAGCGCCGCCTCGTCGATGCGCACCGACCGGGCGCCCCCGGCGATCGCGGCGGCGGTGTCGCGGACCTCGTCGACCAAGCGCATGGCCCCGAGCCTAGCCGCGGCGAACGGCTGTTCGCCGGTGGCCGCCGGTCGCGGTCGTATCCTCGGTCGGGCCGTGCCGTCCCCCGCCGCAGATCGAGTCGATGAGCTCCTCGCCGGGCTCAACGAGCCGCAGCGGGCTGCGGTGACGCATCCCGGCGGGCCGCTGCTCATCCTCGCCGGCGCCGGCTCCGGCAAGACGCGCGTGCTCACCCACCGGCTCGCCTGGCTCGTCCACACCGGCCAGGTCGGCCACCACGAGGTCCTGGCGATCACGTTCACGAACAAGGCCGCCCAGGAGATGCGCGAGCGCGTCGAGCTGCTCCTCGGCCGCCGCACCCGCGGCATGTGGGTGATGACCTTCCACGCGGCCTGCGCGCGGATGCTGCGCGCCGAGGCGCCGCGGCTCGGCTACACGCGCCAGTTCACGATCTACGACCAGGCCGACGCGCGCCGGCTCGTCAAGCACTGCCTCGAGGAGCACGGCCACGACACGAAGCGCTACACGCCGGCCGCGATCCACAACCAGATCTCCGACGCGAAGAACCGGCTGCGCGACGCGGAGGCCTACCGCCGGCTCGTCGGCTCGCGGTTCGAGGAGGTCGTCGCCGACACGTACGAGGCCTACGAGCGCGAGCTGCACCGCATGAACGCGATGGACTTCGACGACCTCCTCGTCCGCGCGGTGAACGTGCTCGAGCTGTTCCAGGAGGTGCGCGACCGCTACGCCGGCACGTTCAAGCACGTCCTCGTCGACGAGTACCAGGACACGAACCACGCCCAGTACCGCTGGCTGCAGCTGCTGGCCGGCGAGCACCGCAACCTCGCCGTGGTCGGCGACGACGCGCAGTCGGTCTACAGCTTCCGCGGCGCCGACATCCGCAACATCCTCGACTTCCAGGACGACTTCCCGGACGCGACGGTCATCAAGCTCGAGCAGAACTACCGCTCGACGCAGACGATCCTCGACGCCGCCAACGCGGTCATCCGCCACAACCGCGGGCAGATCCCCAAGGAGCTGTGGACCGACCAGGGCGCCGGGGACCCGATCCGGGTGCGCGAGCTCGAGGACGAGCGGGCCGAGGCGCGGTTCGTCGTCGGCGAGATCGAGCGGATGATCGACGAGGGCGCCCAGCGCCAGGACTTCGCCGTCTTCTACCGCACGAACGGGCAGTCGCGGGTGCTCGAGGACGAGCTCTCCCGGCACGGGATCGCCTACCAGGTCGTCGGCGGGCCGAAGTTCTACGACCGCGCCGAGGTCAAGGACGCGATCGCCTACCTGTCGTGGCTGGCCAACCCGCAGGACCTCGTCTCGTTCACCCGGATCGCGAACACGCCCCGGCGCGGGATCGGCCAGACGTCGCTCGGGCGCGTCACCGCGCACGCCCAGACGATGGGCATCAGCATCTGGGACGCCGCCGCCGACCCGGAGTCGGTCCCCGGCCTCGGCACCGCCGCCGTGAAGGCGTTCCGGCGCTTCATGGACACGATGGCCGGGCTGCGCGAGAAGGCCGAGCAGAACGTCCCGGTCGCCGACCTCCTCAACGCCGTCCTCCACGAGACCGGCTACCTCGACGCGCTGAAGGCCGAGCGCACGTTCGAGGCGCAGGGGCGGATCGAGAACCTCGAGGCGCTCGTCGACGCGGCCGCCGAGTTCGACGCCAACGCCGAGCCGGGCGCCGACACCCTCGACCTCTTCCTCCAGGAGAAGGCGCTGATCGCGGACGCCGACACCCGCCAGGACGAGGGCCTCGTCACGCTCATGACCCTGCACAACGCGAAGGGCCTCGAGTACGACATCGTCTTCATCACCGGCATGGAGGACGGCGTCTTCCCGCACGCCCGCGCCCTCGACGAGCAGAACCTCGAGGAGGAGCGCCGCCTCTGCTACGTCGGCATCACCCGCGCCCGGCGCGAGCTGACGCTCACCTACGCGCGCCAGCGGACCGTGTTCGGCGCCCCGCAGTACGGGCTGCGCAGCCGCTTCCTCGACGAGATCCCGCTCGAGCTGACCGACCGCGAGGCGCGCGACGACCTCGTCGGCGCCGGGGCGGGCGCCGGCGGCGCGCCGCGCGCCCGCTTCTCCTGGGAGGGCTCGCGCGCCGACGCCCCGCCGCCCGGCGACGCCGGCTTCCGCATGGGGGAGGACGTCGTCCACGCCGCCTTCGGCGAGGGCGTCGTCACCGGCGTCGAGCCCGGCGGGATCGTCGTCATCCGCTTCGCCCGCGACGGCTCGGAGCGCAAGCTCATGGCCGAGTACGCGCCGCTCACCCGCCGCTGAGCGCGGGCAGCGGGTCGGCGAGCGCGCCGCGGACGATCACCTCGAAGTGCAGGTGCGGGCCGGTCGCCGCGCCGGTCGCGCCGACCCGGCCGATCGGCGCGCCCGCGGCGACCCACGCGCCCGGGGCGACGAGCGCGGCCGACAGGTGCGCGGAGCGGGTGCGCACCCCGCCGCCGTGGTCGAGCGTCACCCGCAGGCCGTAGCCGTCGCCGGCGTCGCCCGTGCCCGCGACGCGCCCGGCCCGCGGGGCGACGACGACCCGGCCGAAGGCCGCCGGCAGGTCCAGGCCGGTGTGCCAGCGCGCGCCGCGCGCCCCGAAGCCGTCGGTCACCGGCGCCCGCAGCGGCCACGTGAGCGCCAGCGGCGAGCGCGGGGGAGGGGCGCGCAGCGCCGCGATCGTCGCCGGGCCGGCGACCCCGTCGGGCGCGAGGCCCGCGTGGGCCTGGAAGCGGGCGACCGCCGCCTCGACGCGCGGCCCGAAGCCGCCGTCCAGCGGCCCGGACGGGAACCCGTGGCGGGCCAGCTCGAACTGGAGCGCGGCGACGTCCCAGCCGGCGGCGCCCCGCCGCAGCGGCCGCGACCCGTACGGCGGGCGGCCGCGGCGCCCGAGCGCGGCGCGCGTCCGCGGCCCCGCGATCCCGTCCACCGCCAGCCCGCGGCGCCGCTGCAGCACGCGCACCGCCGCGGCCGTCCCCGGCCCGGCGATCCCGTCGACGTCGCCCGCGTAGAGGCCGTCGGCCCGCAGCGCCACCTGGAGGGCGGCGACGTCGCGCGCGGCGGCCGCCCGGGCCGGCGGCGCCCAGGCCGCGCCCGCGAGCAGCACGGCGACCGCGGTCGCACCCCTGCCCCACATCCGACCGGGGTTCGCCGGGGGCGGGCCGCCTCCTGCCGGCCGGGGTTCCCTCGGCGCCGGGGCGTCCATTAGCCTCCGGGACCGCATGCCCGCCACGATCATCGACGGCCGCGCGGTCGCCGCCCGCCTCCGCGAGCAGGTGAAGGACGACGCCGCCGCCTTCGCCCAGCAGCACGGCCGGCCCCCGGGCCTGGCCACGATCATGGTCGGCGACGACCCGGCCTCCGCCGTCTACGTCGCCGGCAAGCACAAGGCCAGCGGCGAGGCGGGGATCGCCTCGTTCGACCACCGGCTGCCGGCCGACGCGACGCACGACGACGTCGCCGCGCTCATCGAGCGCCTGAACGCCGACCCCGCGTGCAGCGGCATGATCGTGCAGCTGCCGGTGCCCGGCCACCTCGACGGGGTCGCGCTGACGAACCTCGTCCACCCGGACAAGGACGTCGACGGCCTCACCGTCGCCAGCGCCGGGCGCCTCGCGCTCGGGCTGCCCGGGCTGCGGCCCTGCACCCCGAGCGGCGTGATGGACCTGCTCGCCGACGCCGGGACCGAGCTCGAGGGCGCCGAGGTCGTCGTCATCGGCCGCTCGAACCTGTTCGGCAAGCCGATGGCGCAGATGCTGCTGGCGGCGAACGCGACCGTCACCGTCTGCCACTCGCGCACGAAGGACCTGCCCGAGGTCTGCCGCCGCGCCGACGTCCTCATCGCCGCCGTCGGCCGCCCCGAGATGGTGCGGGCCGACTGGGTCCGGCCGGGCGCGACCGTGATCGACGTCGGCGTCAACCGGCTCGAGCGCGGGCTCGTCGGCGACGTCGCCTTCGACGAGGTGGCCGAGGTCGCCGCGGCGATCACGCCGGTCCCCGGCGGGGTCGGCCCGATGACGATCGCCGGGCTGCTGCGCAACACCGTGCAGGCCGCCCGCATGCAGGCCGAGGCCGAGGGGGCGCCCGCGCGGTGACGCTGCGCAAGCTGACGCTCGGCGAGGTCGTGGCCGGCGTCGGCGGGGCGGTCGTCCTCGCGGCCCTCTTCGGGCCCTGGTTCGACGACCACAACGGCTGGCGCTCGCTCACCGTCGTCGCCGCGCTCGTCCTCATCAGCGGCGTGCTCGGCGTCCTCCTGCTGCTGACGACCGCCTTCCAGCGCTCGCAGGCCTTCCCGGTCACCGCCGAGGTGCTCGGGTTCGCGTTCGCGGCCGTCACGAGCGTCGTCCTCGCCGTCGAGCTCGCGCTGCGCTCGCGGCCCGGCTGGGCGGCGTGGGTCGGCCTCGTCGCGCTGCTGGCCGTCGCCTGCGGGTCGTGGGCGGCGATGCGCGCGCACGTCCGCCGCTGACGAGCGCGCCCGCGCGGGCGGCGGGCATTACCCTCCGGGGACGCATGATCGACCGCGAACAGGTCCTCCACGTGGCGCGCCTCGCGCGCCTGCAGCTCACCGACGACGAGGTCGAGCGCATGGCCGGCGAGCTGTCGGCGATCCTCGCCCACGTCGAGCGCATCGGCGAGCTCGACCTCGAGGGCGTCGAGCCGACCTCGCACGTCGTCGAGGTCTCCAACGCGCTGCGCCCCGACGAGCCGCGCCCGTCCCTGCCGCGCGAGGTCGCGCTGGCCAACGCCCCCGACACCGACGGCGAGGGCTTCCTCGTCCCGAGCCCGCAGGCATGATCGAGCTCACCGCCAAGCAGCTCGCCGACGCGATCGGCCGCGGCGACGTGTCGGCCGCCGAGGCGTTCGACGCCTACCGCGAGCGCGCCGCCGCCGACGACCTCAACGCCTACCTGTGGGTGGCCGAGGAGCGGCCCGAGGCCGGCGCCGGGCCGCTGAACGGCGTCCCGCTCGCCGTCAAGGACCTGTTCTGCACCGAGGGCGTCCCCAGCCAGTCCGGCTCCCGGATCCTCGAGGGCTACCGCCCGCCGTACACGGCGACGGTCGTGCGCCGCCTCGCCGAGGCGGGCGCCCCGCTGCTGGGCAAGACGAACCAGGACGAGTTCGCGATGGGCTCGTCGAACGAGAACTCCGGCTTCGGCCCGGTGCGCAACCCGTGGGACCGCGAGCGCGTCCCCGGCGGCAGCTCGGGCGGCAGCGCCGCGGCGGTCGCCGCCGGCAGCGCGCCCTGGGCGCTCGGCACCGACACCGGCGGCTCGATCCGCCAGCCCGCCGCGCTGTGCGGCATCGTCGGCCTGAAGCCGACGTACGGCACGGTCAGCCGCTACGGGATGATCGCGTTCGCGTCCTCGCTGGACCAGGCGGGGCCGCTGACGCGCGACGTCACCGACGCCGCGCTCCTGTACGCGCACATGGTCGGCCGCGACCCGTGCGACTCGACGTCGCTGGAGCACCCGGAGGCGATCGCGCTGCCGAGCAGCGAGCGCCTCGACGGGCTGCGGATCGGCGTGCCGCGCGACGCGCTCGCCCACGAGGGCGTCGAGCCCGGCGTCCTGGCCGCGTTCGAGGCGACGCTGGCCCGGGCCGAGGAGCTCGGCGCCGCGGTCGTCGACATCGCGCTCCCGCACGCCGACCACGCGCTCAGCGCCTACTACGTCATCGCCCCGGCCGAGGCGTCGTCGAACCTCGCGCGCTTCGACGGCGTCCGCTACGGCCTGCGCCGCGACGCCGACGAGGGGCTGCTGGCGATGTACACGCACACGCGCCACGACGGCTTCGGCCCGGAGGTCAAGCGCCGCATCCTCATCGGGACGTACGCGCTCAGCTCCGGCTACTACGACGCCTACTACGGGCGCGCGCAGCAGGTCCGCACGCGGATCGCCGAGGACTTCCGCGCCGCGTTCCGCGAGTGCGACCTCGTCGCGACCCCGACGTCGCCGACGGTCGCGTTCAAGCTCGGCGAGCGCGTCGACGACCCGCTCGCGATGTACCTGGGAGACCTGTTCACGATCCCGTTCTCGCTCGCGGGGCTGCCGGCGATCTCGATCCCGTGCGGGCTCAGCGAGGGGCTGCCGGTCGGCTTCCAGCTCGGCGGCCCGGCGTTCAGCGAGAACCGGATCCTCGACGCGGCGTACGCGCTCGAGCAGGCGATCGGCTTCACGCCGCTGGAGGTGGGCGGATGAGCACCGCGTACGAGCCCGTCATCGGCCTGGAGATCCACGTCCAGCTCAAGACGCGGACGAAGATGTTCTGCGGCTGCGAGCTGAGCTTCGGCGACCCGCCGAACGTCCACACGTGCCCGGTCTGCCTCGGCCTGCCGGGGGCGCTGCCGGCCGTCAACGCCCGCGCGATCCACTACGGGCTGATGATCGGCCTGGCGCTCGGGTCCGAGCTGGCGCCGCGGTCGGTCTTCCACCGCAAGAACTACTTCTATCCGGACCTGCCGAAGGGCTACCAGATCAGCCAGTACGACCTGCCGCTGTGCCGCGGCGGGCGCCTCGGCGACGTCCGCATCCACCGCGTCCACCTCGAGGAGGACGCGGCGAAGCTCGTCCACGTCGGCGAGTCCGGCCGCATCCACGGCTCGGACGCGTCGATCGTCGACTTCAATCGCGGCGGCACCCCGCTGGCCGAGATCGTCACCGAGCCGGACATCCGCTCGGCCGAGCAGGCCCGCGATTGGCTGCAGCTCCTGCGCGTCACGCTGCGCCAGCTCGGCGTCAGCGACGTGAACATGGAGGAGGGGTCGCTGCGCTGCGACGCGAACATCTCCATCCGCCCGGCCGGCAGCGACGAGCTCGGCACGAAGACCGAGCTGAAGAACATGAACTCGTTCCGGTTCATCGAGCAGGGCATCAAGGCGGAGATCGAGCGCCAGGAGGCGCTGCTGCGCGCCGGCGAGCCGGTCGTCCAGGAGACGCTGCACTTCGACCCGCGCACCGGGCGGATCACGTCGCTGCGCTCCAAGGAGGAGGCGCACGACTACCGCTACTTCCCGGAGCCGGACCTCGTCCCGATCGACATCACCGACGAGATGCTCGAGGCGGCCCGCGCCGAGGTGCCGGAGCTGCCGGCCGAGCGCCAGGAGCGCTACCGCACGCAGCTCGGGCTCAACGAGGACAGCGCGAAGCTGCTGGCCGACCGCGTCGAGCTGGCCGAGTACTTCGAGTCGGTGCTCGCCGTGAACGGGTCCGAGCCGCAGGCGGTCGCCAACTGGGTGACCGAGCTGGCGGCGCGGCTGGACGAGGGCGACCCGGCGGCCTCGAAGGTCGAGCCGGGCGCGCTGGCCGCGCTCGTCGGGCTGCTGTCCGACAAGGCGATCACCGTCGGCGCCGCCCGCCAGGTCCTCGACCGGCTCGTCGCCGAGGGCGGCGACCCGAAGGCGATCGTCGAGGCCGAGGGGCTGGGCGCGATCGGCGGCGGCGAGGAGCTCGCCGGGCTCGTGGCCGAGGCGATCGCGGCCAACGCCGACGCGGCCGAGAAGATCAAGGCCGGCAACATGAAGGCGATCGGCCCGATCATCGGCCACGTCATGAAGGCGACCAAGGGCCGCGCCGACGGCGGCGAGGTCACGCGCCTCGTGCGCGAGCAGCTCGGCCTGTAGCGCGGCAGGCCGCCCGGCGGGCGCGCTACGCGCGCGAGAAGGGCAGCACCTCGGTCAGCCAGGTGATGAGCGCGCCCGGGTTGCGCGTCAGCTCGGGCTGTGGCGAATGGTGACGTCCATCGCGCCAGCCTCATCGGGCCGAGGACGTCTCCCGCGTCGGGTAGATTCCCGGCCCGCCGAAGCATCCGGACCAGGAAGAGAGGCCATGGACGGTTCCATCACGCGTCGCATCGTCGCCGCGCTCGTCGCGGGGCTCCTGCTCGCCGGCGGCGCCGCGGGCGCCGTGGCCGCGCAGGACGAGCCGCCGAGCGCGGTCTCGGCCGTCCCGGTCCCGCCCGGCCGGATCGAGGCCGCGATCGGCCAGCTCGACGGGCTGGCCGCCCGCTTCCTGGAGGAGACCGGCGTGCCCGGCATGGCGATCGCCGTCGTCCACGACGACCGCGTCGTCTACGCGAAGGGCTTCGGCGTGCGCCGCCTCGGCGACCCGACGCCGGTCGACCCCGACACGGTCTTCCAGCTCGCGTCGGTGTCGAAGTCGGTCGGCGCCAGCGTCGTCGCCCGCGCCGTCGGCGAGCGCGTCGCCTCCTGGGACGACCCGATCGTCCGCTACCTGCCGTGGTTCCGGCTCAAGAGCCGCTCGACGACCCGGCAGGTGACGATCGCCGACATGTACTCGCACCGCAGCGGCCTGCCCGACCACGCCGGCGACGACCTCGAGCCGCTCGGCTGGTCGCGGCGCGAGATCCTGCGCCGGCTGCGCTACGAGCCGCTGTCGCCCTTCCGGGCCGCCTACGCGTACACGAACTACGGGCTGACCGCGGCCGGGATCGCGGTCGCCGAGGCGGCGCGCACCCCGTGGGCCGAGCTGTCCGAGCGCCTCATCTACCGGCCGCTCGGGATGCGCTCCACGAGCTCGCGCTTCGCCGACTACGTCAAAGCGCCCAACCGCGCCTACCCGCACGTCAGGCGCGACGGGCGCTGGGTCGTCAACGACCAGCCGCTGAACCCGGACCGCGAGTCGCCGGCCGGCGGCGTGTCGTCGAGCGTCCGCGACCTCGCGCAGTGGGTGCGGATGATGCTCAACGACGGCGTCTACGAGGGCCGGCGGATCATCGCGCCCGAGGCGCTGGCGGCGATGGTCACGCCGCACGCGGTCGCCACCCCGCCGGCGACCCTGGCCGCCCGCCCCGGGCTCTACGGGCTCGGCCTGTTCGTCGGCACCGACGCGAGCGGCCGCGTCTACCTGAGCCACTCCGGCTCGTTCGAGGAGGGCGCCGCCACGCAGGTGTCGATGGTCCCGTCGGCCCGGCTCGGCATCGTCGTCCTCACGAACGGCGAGCCGCTCGGGGTCCCCGAGGCGCTGGCGCAGACGTTCCTCGACCTCGCGCTCGTCGGCCACGAGACGGCCGACTGGTGGGGGATCCTGAAGCCGGCGTTCGAGGCCGCCTACGAGAGCCCGAGCCCGCTGGCGGGCAGGCCGCGGCCGGAGCGCCCGCGCCCGGCGCGGCCGGCGCGCGCGTACCTGGGCCGCTACCACTCGCCCTACCTCGGCGGCGCCCGCGTCGTCCGCCGCGACGGGAGGCTCGCGCTCGTCGCCGGGCCGGCGCGGAAGGTGTACCCGCTCGAGCACTGGAGCGGGGACACGTTCACGACCGGCACCGGGCGGCTGTTCGGCGCGGTGACGTTCGCCGGGCGCGGCCGCGACGGGCGGGCGACCGCGGTCACGGTCGAGTCGCTGAACGGCAGCGGGCTGGGGACGTACCGGCGCCGGGGCTGACC
Organism: Solirubrobacteraceae bacterium; assembly: GCA_019683665.1. Classification (GTDB taxonomy): domain Bacteria; phylum Actinomycetota; class Thermoleophilia; order Solirubrobacterales; family Solirubrobacteraceae; genus Capillimicrobium. The sequence goes on along the minus strand of JADGIB010000018.1, from coordinate 7,589 downwards.
GGCGCCGGGCCCCCGCTCAGCGGGCCGCGCGCAGCGGCGTGACCGTGAAGCGGCCGCGGTCGCAGACCGGGCCGTTGCGCCACGGCGCGGCGGTCGCGGTGCGCTGGCCGGGCGGGGTGACAAGCAGGTCGCTCGGCGTGCCCTCGCACGGGCCGTCGGCCGGCTCGTCGCCGGTGGCGATCACCGTCCACTGGAGCGTCGCGACCGCGCGGCCGCCGGGCCGCAGCGTGACCGTCCGCGCCGGCCCGCCGGTGCGGGCGGTCGAGGTCGGCAGGCCGGCGCCTGAGGCGGTCTCGAGCCGGAGGCCGACGTAGCCGCGCAGGCGGCAGGCGTGCCCGGACGTGTTGCGCAGCGACAGCGTCGCCGTGCGCTGGCCGGCGCCGGGCTGCACGTCGCCGACCCGGGCCGACAGGTCGGCGGCGCGGCACGCCGGCGCGGCGGCGTCCGCGGCGGAGGGGAGGACCGCCAGCGCCCCGAGGGCGGCGGTCGCGAGGATCGAGGTGCGCATCGCGCGACAGCATCGCGCCGCGGCCGGATGGCGTCGAGCGGCGTCAGCCCGGCAGCGCGCCCTCGAGCCGCAGGATCCGGCGCAGGATCGCCAGCGACGACGCGTACGTCGAGTCCATGCCGAAGTAGGAGAGGCCGCGGGCGCCGAGCGTGCGCGCCTGCGTGTACGGCGTGTCCGACGCGTAGTGGATGACGCCGAAGTCGATCGGCAGCTTCGCGAAGTTCACCGACTCGCCCATCGGGTAGCGGTCGAGGTCGGCGATCTCGTAGACGGCGTTGCAGTACGGCCCGGCCTCCATCTCCACGACCGTGAACGCCTCCCGGTAGTAGAAGTCGAGGTACTGGCGGTTCTGCAGGAACGTCGACTTCACCGTGACCGCGCGCTGGTTGTCGAGGCCCGAGCCGAACAGCAGCCACGGCTGGACGTCCTCGAACCCGAACGCGTTGTCGAGCCAGTACGTCGAGCCGGAGTGCTCGTCGTGGATGACGTTCGAGATGAGCACGTCGCCGACGTCGGCGTTCAGCGTCGCCGCCTTGCCGAGCACGTACACGCCGCGCAGCGTGTCGGTCGACTCGCCGATCTCGCGCAGGATGTTGTAGGCGCCGACGCCGAGCGGGTAGTCGATGTTCACGATGACGCCGCCGCAGCGGGCGAGCGCGCCGGCGTCGACGTCGGCCAGCCGCGGGTCGAGCGATCCGGGGTCCAGCCGCGCCGGGTCGATGACCTGCGCCGAGACGCGCACCGCCGTCCGCGACGGGATGTGGCGCACGCCGAGCTCGCGCTCGCGGGCGCGCCGCTCGGTCCACAGCGGCCCGTCCTCGGGGTGGGCGTCGTAGAAGAGCCGCGCGCAGAAGTAGAGGAGGTTGTCCCACGACCCGCGCGCCTGGCCGGAGCGGAGCTTGTCGATCTCGGCCCGCAGGTAGCGCGGCCCGTGCCGCTGCACCCAGGCGACGATCTCGTCCTCGTGCAGCCGCGCCGTGCCGGTGAGCAGGTTCACGAGCGAGTGCGTGTTGCTCGACACGAAGTAGAGGCGCCGGTCGGCGAGCCCCTGCTCGCGCAGGCAGGCGAGGATCGGCTCCCACCAGCGGCGGGTGACGCGCCCGTAGCCGACCTCGCTGCCGCCGAGCATCCGGATGCGCAGGTCCATCTCGCGGCTGCGGACGGCGTCGACGAACGCGCCGAGGTCGCCGTCCCACGCGTCGGCGATCCGCTCCCAGTCGTCCTCGCCGCCGCCGAACGTCTGCGCGCACCAGGCCGGGCGCACCTCGTCGGGGAGCTCGACCCCGGCGGTGAGCCGGTGGAGCTTGTTCCACTCGATCTGGTAGGCGACGAGCGTCGGGATGAGGTCGTCGAGGTCGGAGCTGGAGGCGATGAGGACGGCGAGGATCCCGCTCTCGTCGCGGTGCCAGCGCCGCCGCCGGGCCGCCGCCTCGACGGTCTCCCAGCTGTCGATGTCGCCGAGCCCGGCCCGCCGGAACGCGGCCGTCTCCTGGCCCATCGCGACGAGCCGCGCGCGCCAGACGCCGGGCGGCAGGCGGTGGGTGGCGTACAGGAACGCGCCGAGGTCGAGCTCGTCGCGGGCCGCGCCCGCGTGGAGGCTCGACTCCATCGCGCGGTGCGACGACTCGAGGACGCGCAGGAGGGTCTCGCCCGACGAGCGCAGGAGCGTCGAGTACGTGCGGTGGTAGAGCTCGACCTCGTCGGAGACGCGCTCGGCGAGCTCGCTGGTGCGCAGGCGGGGAATGGCCATCGGACAGATGATGGCCTACCCGCGCGGGCGCGCCGGGAGCCGCCGCCCCGGCCCCTCCGACCATGTGTCGAGGCGGGCCGGGGCGATTCCGGCCCGCGGTCCAATGCGACGCCGCGACGGGAGGCCCATCATGCTGCCCATGACCCCGTCCGCCGCCGTCAACCGCCTCGTGCTGATCGGCCCGACGCGCACGTCCAGCGGCCGCGACGGCGCCACCGTGCGCCGCTACCGGCTGGCCCGGCTGCGCCTCGAGGGCGACCGCATCCGCCCCGGCCGGCCCCGGCACGCCCACCTCAAGCGCGTCCACGACTGACCCGCGACCGCAGCGCCGCCCGAGGCCGCGAGCGTAGACTGCGTCGGGTCATGGAGCAGAGCTCACCGTCGTTCCTCAAGCGCGTCCTCGCCGTCCTCGTCCTGGCGGTCGCCGCGTGGTTCCTGCTGAAGGTCGTCATCAGCGTGGCCATGTCGATCGCCTGGATCGCGGCGGTCGCGCTGGCGATCGTCGGCGTGGTCTGGGCGATCCGCACGCTCTAGCCTCGCGCGATGGTCGGCGGAGCCTACGTCGTCTTCGCGATCTGCTGCGGCCTGGCCGGGGGGATCGTCGGCCGCATCAAGGGCTCGTCGTTCGTCATCTGGTTCCTCGTCTGCGCCGTGCTCCCGCCGGCGCTGCTGGCGGTCCTGCTCTACCGCTTCGACACCGAGGAGCCCGACACCCGGTGCCCCGGCTGCGGTCGCCGCGTCAAGTTCTACGACGCGCTCTGCACCCGCTGCGGGACCGAGCTGGACCCGGGATACACTGAGCAGCCCGCGTCGGCCGCCGGGTCGCGGCCGACCTGACCGAGTCGCAGGAAAGGACCGAGTGCGCATGCGTGCCGTCGATGCCGTCATGGAATGCCTCAAGGCTGAGGGCGTCGAGGTCGTATTCGGCTACCCGGGCGGCGCGAACCTCCCGACCTACGACGCGTTCGTCGACGCCGGCATCCGCCACGTGCTCGTCCGCCACGAGCAGGGCGGGGGCCACGCCGCCGAGGGCTACGCGCGCGCGACCGGCAAGGTCGGCGTCGCGCTCGGCACGTCCGGCCCGGGCGCGACGAACCTCGTCACCGCGATCACCGACGCGATGATGGACTCGACGCCGGTCGTGTTCCTCACCGGCCAGGTCCGCACCGAGCTGCTGGGCACGGACGGCTTCCAGGAGGCCGACATCCTCGGCATCACGATGCCGATCGTGAAGCACAGCTTCCTGATCCAGCACCCGAACGAGATCCCGCGCGCGATCCACGAGGCCTTCCACATCGCCCGCACCGGCCGCCCCGGCCCGGTCGTCGTCGACATCCCGACCGACCTGTCGCGGGCCGACATCGACTACCAGCCGGTCACCGACGTCCGCCTCCCCGGCTACCAGCCGACCCGGGAGGGCAACCAGAAGCAGATCCGCCAGGCCGCGAAGGCGCTCGCCTCGGCCCGCCGCCCGGTCATCTACGCCGGCGGCGGCGTCATCAGCGCGAACGCCTCCGAGGAGCTGATCGCGCTCGTGCGCTCCGACCGCTTCCCGGTCACCTGCACGCTCATGGGCCTCGGCGCCTACCCGGCGCCCGACCCGCAGTGGCTGGGGATGCTCGGCATGCACGGCACCCGCACGGCGAACTACGCGATCGACGAGGCCGACCTCGTCTGCTGCGTCGGCGCCCGCTTCGACGACCGCGTCACCGGCAAGCTGAGCGAGTTCGCCCCGCGCGCGAAGTTCATCCACATCGACGTCGACCCGGCCGAGATCTCCAAAAACGTCCCGGCCCACATCCCGATCGTCGGCGACGCCAAGCAGGTGCTGACGAAGCTCGTCGCCGAGTACCGGGCGCTCGAGCCGGACCCCTCGCGCCTGGAGGAGTGGTGGCAGCGCATCGACGCCTGGCGCGAGCGCCACCCGCTGCGCTACGAGGACAGCGCCGACCGCGAGATCAAGCCGCAGTTCATGATCGAGGCGCTGTACGAGGCGACCGGCGGCGACGCGATCATCACCTCCGACGTCGGCCAGCACCAGATGTGGGCCGCGCAGTACTACCACTTCAAGCGCCCGCGCCAGTGGATCAACTCCGGCGGCCTGGGGACGATGGGCTTCGGCCTGCCGGCCGCGATCGGCGCCCAGGTCGGCCGCCCCGACGAGACGGTCGTCTGCATCAGCGGCGACGGCTCGTTCCAGATGAACGTCCAGGAGCTCGCCACCTGCGCGAACGAGGGGATCCCGGTGAAGGTGTTCATCATGAACAACGGGTACCTCGGCATGGTGCGCCAGTGGCAGGAGCTGTTCTGGGACCGCCGCTACTCGCACGTCGACATGGGCGGCTACCCGGACTTCGTCAAGCTCGCGGAGGCCTACGGCTGCACGGGCCTGCGCTTCGAGGACAAGACGACGCTCGTCGACGACATGAAGGCCGCGCTCGCGACCGAGGGCCCGGTCATCGTCGACGTCCGCGTCACGCAGGAGGAGAACGTGTTCCCGATGATCGCGCCGGGCGCTCCCGCCCGCGACATGGTGGGGTGAGGGCGTCATGGGCGAGCCCGGAACGAAGGACCTGCTGAGCCTCGAGGAGCTGGAGGCGTCCGTGGCGATGCGCACGGGGCGCAAGCACACGCTCTCGATCCTCGTGGAGAACAAGCCCGGCGTGCTGACCCGCATCGCGGGCCTGTTCGCCCGGCGCGGGTTCAACATCGACACGCTCACCGTCGGCCCGACCGACGACGACCGCATCTCGCGGATCACGCTGACGCTCGACGGCGCGGTCCACCCGATCGACCAGGTCACCAAGCAGCTGCACAAGCTCGTCAACGTGCTGAAGATCCGCGACCTCGACCCGCAGGACACGGTCGCGCGCGAGCTGGCGCTGTTCAAGGTCGCCGTCGACGGCGTCCAGCGCGCGGAGGTCATGCAGATCTGCGAGATCTTCCGCGGCAAGGTCGTCGACGTCACGAAGCGGTCGCTGACGATCGAGGTCACCGGGACGACCGACAAGATCGAGGCGTTCGAGCGGATGGTGCGCCCGTTCGGCCTCGTCGAGATGATGCGCACGGGCGAGATCGCGATCGCCCGCGGACGGGGCGAGACCTGATCGCGGCGTGACCGTCGCCGCGCTGGGAGCCGACCGGTTCGCGCTGCCGGCGGCCGACCGCGACCGGCTGGCCCGGCGGCTGGCCCGCGCGGTGCGCCGCGCGCGCGCCCGCGGGGAGGCGCTCGCCGCGGTCACCGTGGCCGTCGGCGCCGACGTCGACCCCGCCGCGGTCGCGTTCGCGTCCCGGCAGGGCGGCGAGCCGCTGTTCGCCTTCGAGCAGCCCGACCGCGACGCGACCGCGCTGGCGACGCTCGGCTGCGTGCGCGAGCTGACCGGGTCCGGGCCCGGCCGCTTCGCCGAGGTCGCGCGCGCGTGGCGCGAGCTGGCCGCCGAGGCCGACGCCGACGCGCCCGACGGGCCGCCCGGCAGCGGCCCGGTCGCCGTCGGCGGGTTCGCGTTCGCCGACACCGGCTCGACCGCCCCGCACTGGGCGGCGTTCCCGCCCGCCTCGCTGCACGTGCCCGAGGTCGCCCTGCACCGCCGCGGCGGGCGGACGCGCCTGACCGTCTGCGCGCTCGCCACCCCCGACGACACCCCCGAGGACCTGCTGGCCGCGGTCGAGCGGCGGCTGGCCACGCTGCGCCAGGCGCCGCTGCCGCTGCTGGACCCGTCGCCGGCCGGCCGCGTCCGGGTCGCCTCGACGATGCCGCCCGAGCACTACGAGGCGGCGGTCGCGCGGGCCGTCGAGCGGATCCGCGCCGAGGAGCTGTCGAAGATCGTCCTCGCCCGCCAGGTCGAGGTCCACGCGCCCGCCCCGCACGACGTCGCCGCGATCCACGGCATCCTCCGCGACGGCTTCCCGGGCTGCTTCGTCTTCGCCGTCGCCCGCGGCGACGCGTCGTTCATCGCCGCCAGCCCCGAGCTGCTCATGCGCCGCGACGGGCTGCGCGTCTCGACGCTCGGCCTCGCCGGCTCGACCCGCCGCTCGGCCGACCCGTCCGTCGACGGCCACCTCGGCGAGCAGCTCCTGCGCTCCGAGAAGGACCGCGAGGAGCACGCGATCGTCGTGCGCCGCATCGAGCGGGCGCTGCGCCCGCACGCGGTGTGGGTGACGGCGGCGCCCGAGCCGGTCGTCGTCCAGATCGCGAACATCCAGCACCTCGCGACGCCGATCCGCGCCCAGCTCGCCGAGCCGGTCAGCGCGATCGAGCTCGCCGGCGCGCTGCACCCGACCCCCGCCGTCGGCGGAGAGCCGCTCGCGGTCGCCGCGCCGCTGATCCCGGCGCTCGAGGGCCTGGACCGCGGCTGGTACGCCGGCCCGGTCGGCTGGGTCGACGCCAACGAGGACGGCGAGTTCTGCGTCGCGCTGCGCAGCGCGCTCGTCGAGGGCCGCCTGGCCCGCTGCTTCGCCGGCGTCGGCGTCGTCGCCGACTCCGACCCGGCGGCCGAGCTGGCCGAGACCGAGGTCAAGCTCCAGGCGCTGCTGCCCGTGCTCGCCGTCTGAGGGTGCGCAGACCCCGCCGCGCGTTCGCCGGCGGGCCGCCTCCACGTGTCCGGCGGCGGCGACGTCACCCGCCGACGGCGTCGGCGACGGCCGCCCACACGCGGCGGTGCAGCTCGACGTTCGCGGCCCGGTCGGTGCGCACGTGCACGAGCCGCGCCCCGGGCCGCCCGAGCGCGTCGCGCAGCTCGGCGGCGGTGGCGGCCGGGACGTAGGCCAGCCCGTAGAGCGCGGCGACCCGCTCCGGGTCGAGGCCGGGCGGCGTGGCGACGTGCTCCTCGAAGGCATCGGCCTGGGTGGCGACCGGAAGGAAGTCGAAGATGCCGCCGCCGCCGTTGTCGACGACGACGAGCGTCGCCTCCAGGCCGAGCCGCGGGACGGCGAGCAGCGCGCCGTGGTCGTAGGCGAGCGCGACGTCCCCGGTCAGCAGCGTCGTCGGGGTGCCGGTGGCGGCGACGCCGAGCGCGGTCGCGACGGTCCCGTCGATCCCGTTCGCGCCGCGGTTGGCGAGCACGCGCGGGCCGTCGTCGCGGACGGCGGCGAACGTCTCCAGGTCGCGGACCGGCATCGAGGCGGCGACGACGAGCGCGTGGCCCGCCGGGAGCGCGGCGGCGAGGGTGCGCGCGACGAGCGGCTCGTTCAGGGCGCCGTCGCCGAGCGTCGCCGCGATCGCGCCGGCCGCGGCGTCGTCGGCCCGCCGCCAGGCCGCCAGCCAGGCGCCGTCGCGCGCGCTCCCGCCGGCGGCGAGCGCGTGGACGGCGTCGCCGCCCCTAGCCCCCGGGT
>JADGIB010000270.1 GCA_019683665.1 Solirubrobacteraceae bacterium | reverse complement strand
GTGTGGGCGTTCGCGCCCGTCCAGGACCGCCACGCCGCGCCGGCGATCGCCCGGGCGCTGAGCGACCTCGCCGCCGCCGGCGGCGTCGACGTCATCGTCGTCGCCCGCGGCGGCGGCTCGCTGGCCGACCTGTTCTGCTTCTGCGACGAGATCCTCTGCCGGACCGTCGCGCTGCTGCCGGTGCCGGTCATCGCGTCGGTCGGCCACCACACGGACCGCACGCTGCTGGACGACGTCGCCGCGGTGAGCTGCTCGACGCCGACGCACGCGGCCGAGGCCGCGGTGCCGCTCGACTGCGCCCGCGCCCGGACCGAGCTGGCCCGCGCCGCCGCCCGCCTCGACGCGCACGGCCGCCGCGCCGTCGTCGACCGGGCCCGGGCGCTCGCGCGGCTGTCGCGGGCGCCGGCCCAGCACCTCGACCGCGAGCGCGCCCGGCTGCACCAGGCGCTGCGCGAGCTGCGGGCCGCCGGCCGCCGCGGCCTGTCCGCGCGGCGCGAGCGGACCGCCCGCCACGCGGTCGTGCTCGCGCGCAAGGGCGCCGCCGCGCAGGCCCAGGCCGCGCGCGGCGCGACGCTCGAGCGGCTGCGCCTCGCCCTCGACGCCCACGACCCCGCCCGCACCCTGGCGCGCGGGTACGCGCTCGTCGAGGACCGCGACGGCGGCGTCGTGACGAGCGCCGAGGCCGCCCGCGCCGCCGGGTCGGTGCGCCTGCGCTTCCGGGACGCCGCCGTGGATGCGACCATCAGCGGGCGATGACCGAGCCGACGCAGCAGGCGCACACGTACGAGACGGCGACCGCCCGGATCGAGGAGATCATCCGCCGGCTCGACTCGGGCGAGGCCGGGCTGCGGGAGACGCTCGAGCTCCTGCGCGAGGGCCGCGGCCTCGTCGAGCTGTGCGCCGCCGAGCTGGAGGCGGTCGGCCGCGGCCTGGAGGAGCTGCGCCTCGACGAGCTCGTCGCGCGGCTGGAGTCCGGCGATCGGGCCGCGTCGTGAGCGGCACCTGGGACCGGCTGCGCGGGCTGCCGCTGCGCGTCGACGGCTACGCGCTCGAGGGCCACGAGGCCGTCTTCGGCGAGTTCGTCCGCAGGACGACGACGATCCACCTCCACGGCGCCGGCGAGGAGGGCGTCGGCGAGGACGTCGTCTACACGCCCGAGGAGCAGGAGGCCCACCAGGCGGCCGGGCCGGTGCACCCGCTCGCCGGCGGCTGGACGCTCGAGTCGTTCTGCGCCCACGTCGAGTCGCTGCCGCTGTTCCCGCAGCCGCCGGAGATGGCCGCCTCGTGGGAGTACCGGGTGTGGGCCTACGAGTCGGCCGCGCTCGACCTCGCGCTGCGGCAGGCCGGCACGACGCTGCACGAGGCGCTCGGGCGCGAGCTGCGGCCCGTCACGTTCGTCAACTCGCTGCGCCTCGGCGACCCGCCGTCGTTCGAGCCGGTGCGCGAGCGCCTGGAGCGCTACCCGACGCTGCGCCTCAAGCTCGACGCCCAGTCGTCGTGGGACGACGCGCTGTTCGAGCGGCTCGCCGCGACCGGCGCGGTCGACTCGATCGACCTCAAGGGCCAGTACGCGGGCACGATCGTCGACCAGCCGCCCGACCCGGACCTGTACCGGCGCGTCGTCGAGTGGTTCCCCGACGCCTGGATCGAGGACCCGAAGCTCACCCCCGAGACCGAGCCGATCCTCCTCCCCCACCGCGACCGCATCACGTGGGACGCGATCATCCACTCGGTCGCCGACGTCGACGCGCTCCCGTTCCCGCCGCGGATGGTGAACGTCAAGCCGTCGCGCAGCGGGCCGCTGCCGCGCCTGTTCGAGCTCTACGACGTCACCGCGGCGCGCGGGATCGGCGCCTACGGCGGCGGCCAGTCGGAGCTGTCGGTCGGCCGCGGCCACATCCAGCTGCTGGCGGCGATCTTCCACCCGGACACGCCGAACGACGTCGCCCCGTCCGCCTACAACCGGCCCGTCCCGCCCGACGGGCTGCCGTCGAGCCCGCTCGTGTGCGTGCCGGACCGCGGCTTCCGCCTGGCCGGCTACGCGCCCGCGGCCTAGTAGCGGCCGCTGATCCAGTCCCAGGCGCGGCGCAGGCGCTCGGCCAGCCCGGGCTCGTCGACGTCGTCGGGCGTGGCCCGCACCGCGGGCGGGTTCGCGCTCGGCTCGTGGAGGTCGTCGCGCCCGACGCGCAGGACGACGCCGCGCTCGTGCAGCGCCTCGATCTGGTCGGCGTCGGCGAAGCGGTGGCCGCCCAGGAGCGGGCGGGTGTCGACGATCAGCCCGTCGAAGACGTCCACCGAGGGGTCGGCGAGGACGTGGTCGACCTCGCCGATCCGCTCGCCGGCCGCGTCGTAGACGGGCACGCCGCGCTCGAGCGCGAGGTACGAGGTCGGGGGGCCGAGGTCGGGCACCGCGGCGCAGCATACGCGGCGGCCGCCCGGCGCGGCGCCTCCGTGGAAACCACGGATGCGGTCCGCGGCTGGGGCCGGATGGCCGGGCGCCGGCGCGGGGCCATCCTGCGAGGTGTCGCGAGCACCGAGAGAGAGGACGCCATGACGACCCACCACCAGCATCCCGACGAGCAGCGAGACGGCAGCGCCCAGACCCTCCTGATGTGGATGGGGGTCGCGACGGTGATCGTGACCCTGCTCATCATCATCGGCGTCACGACGATGGGCGCCACCGTCGGGATGATCGTCGCCTACGGCGGGCTGCTCGTCGCCGCCGGCGTCGTGCTCGTCTTCATCATGCGCTTCATCGGTCCCGAGGACCATTGAGGGGTTGACGGCGGGCGCGTCAGGCCACCTGCGCGCCCGCCGTCGTGCGCCCGGCGGCGATCCGGTCGAGGATCGCGACGAGCTCGTCGGTGGCCGAGTGCATCGGCGAGTGGTCGGCCTCGATCTCGACGACCTCGGTGACGCCGTGCTCGCGGACCATCCGCCGCTGCAGCGCGGGCGGGATCGAGCGGTCGTCGGTGGCGATCACGTAGGCGTGCGGAATCGCGGCCACGGCGTCCGGGTCGGGCAGCGACACCGGCGTGGCGAACGGCGCCACCGCCTGCGGCCCGCGGCGCTCGGCCAGCTTCGCGGCGACGTCCTCGGGGCAACGCTGGTAGACGGCGTCGCGGATCGCGTCGCGCGGCATCTCGGCGACGGGCGGGTCGCCGCTGACGACGAGGTTGGCCTGGATCTGGTCGTCGGAGCCCTCGGGCAGGTGCGTGAGGTCGATGAGGCTCTGCCCGTCGCGCGGCAGGAACGCGGCGACGTAGACGAGCTTGGCAATCCGCTCGGGGCTGCGGCCGGCCGCCTGGGTGATCGCGACGCCGCCCATGCTGTGGCCGACGAGCACCGCCGGCTCGGGGCGCGCGGCGAGCACCTCGCAGATGCGGTCGGCGTAGGCGTCGAGCGTCACCTCCTCGACCGGGGTCGGGTCGTCCCCGGATCCGGGCAGGTCGAACGTCTCGACGGTGTGGCCCGCGGCCGCGCGGCCGCCGACGACCGGCTCCCAGCACCAGGCGCCTCCGAACGCGCCGTGCACGAGCACCATCCGTGCCATTCCTCTCCTCCTCGACGGGGTGGGCGGGCGCGATGCTACCGGCGGGAGCCGTCAGCGCGCGCGCCCGCGCAGCGCCTCGAAGCGGCGGCGGTCGCGCTTCGTCGGGCGCCCGCCTGGCGGCGGCGCCGGCGCCGCCGCCAGGCGCCGCTCGGCGGCCAGGCGCTCGCGCGCGGCCCGGCTGGCCTCGGTCTCCTCGTAGAGCCGCGCCGCCTCGGCGGCGGGGCCGCGCCGCGCCGACAGGCCGCGCACGACGAGCTCGAGCCGGACCTGGCCGCGGGTGACGCGCAGCTCGTCGCCGACGCGCAGCTCCCTGGCCGGCTTGACGCGCTGGCCGTTGACCTCGACGAGCCCGCCCTTCACCGCCTCGGCGGCCAGCGAGCGGGTCCTGAACAACCGCGCCGCCCAGAGCCAGCGGTCCACCCGGACCGGCCCGTCGGCCCCGCCCGGCTGCCGCGTCGCGTGCGCACCCATGCCGCTAGGGTATTCGTTGACTCCCGAGTCAACGAAGGAGCTGAGGTGGAGGAACGGGTTTCGATCATCGGATCCGGCGCGATCGCCTGCGGTCTCGCGGCGACGGCGTCCGCCCGCGGCGACGTGACGCTGCTCGCGCGCTCGGACGCGTCGGCGCAGCGGGCGCGCGCGACGGTGGAGAAGGTGTGCTCGAAGGTCGGCGAGGGCGTCGACGCCGGCCGCGTATCGGTCGCGACCGACCTCGACGCGCTCGCCGGCTCGACGTTCGTCGTGGAGGCCATCGTCGAGGACCTCGACCACAAGACCGCGCTCCTGCGCCGGGTGGCCGAGCACGTCGACGGCGACGCGATCGTCGCCTCGACGACCTCGTCGCTGCCGGTGCGGGCGCTGGCCGAGGCGAGCGGGCGGCCGGCGCGCTTCGCCGGGCTGCACGTCTTCAACCCGGTGCCGAAGATGAGGCTCGTCGAGCTCGCGTTCCCGGACGAGGCGACCGAGGAGACCCGCCGCCGCGCCCGCGAGCTGTGCGTCGCGCTCGGCAAGGAGCCGGTCGAGGTGCCCGACCTCCCCGGCTTCGTCGTCAACCGGCTCCTGTTCCCGTTCCTGTTCTCGGCCGTGCGGCTCCTGGAGGAGACGGGCCTGGAGCCGCAGGCGATCGACACGTGCATGACGCTCGGGGCCGGGCACCCGATGGGCCCGCTCGCGCTGCTCGACTACGTGGGCCTCGACGTGTCGAAGGCGATCGGCGAGTCGATCGGCGCCGAGATCCCGGCGACGATCGAGCGGCTCGTGGCCGAGGGCGCGCTGGGCAAGAAGGCCGGCCGCGGCCTGTACGCCTACGACTGACCGCCGCGGCGCCCGCCCGCCCGCGCCCGCGCCGCGCACGTGTGGCACCTGGCAACCACCAGTCCCCCCCCAGGTGCCACACCTCAAGCAGCGGG
>JADGIB010000269.1 GCA_019683665.1 Solirubrobacteraceae bacterium | reverse complement strand
TCCCCGAGGACCACCGCCGGCTGAGATGGCCGTCGCGACGCCACCCGCCGCCCGCGCCCCGCGCTCCGCGGGGACCCGCCTCGACGAGCGCGCCTACCGCGCCGACGTCGCGATGCCCGGCCTGCTCGCCGGCCTCGTCCTGTTCGCCGTCTTCGCCGCCGTCTACTTCTGGATCGGCTACCGCGTCACGATCGACGGCCACGTCGTCGTCTTCGACGCGCTCAACCGCCTCACGAACGCGTACCTCGTCTGGTGGAACGACCCGCCGAAGCTGGCGGCGATCGGCTTCCTGTTCCCGCCGCTGACGACGATCGCGCTGCTGCCGCTGACGATCGTCAAGCCGGTCGCGACGTCGCTCGTCGCGCTGCCGCTGGCGACCGCGCTGGCCGCCGCCGCCGCGATGGTGTGGCTCGACCGCACGCTCGCCCGCTGCGAGATGCCGGCGCTCATGCGCCTGCCGCTGCTGGCCGCCTTCGGGCTCAACCCGCTGTGGGTGTTCTACGCCGGCAACGGCATGAGCGAGGCGCTCTACCTCGCGCTGCTGGCGGTGACGCTCTACGCGTTCGTGAGCTGGTACGAGACGAGCGAGCCGCGCTACCTGTTCGCCGCCGGCTTCACGGTCGCGCTCCTCGTCCTCACCCGCTACTCGTTCGGGTTCTGGGCCGTGGTCATGGCGGTGCTCATCGGCGTCGCGCTCGCGCGCCGCGGCGCCGGAGGGCACGAGATCGAGGGGTCGATCGTCGCCTTCGCCGCCCCGGTCGTCTACGCGGTCGCGGTGTGGATCCTGTTCAACGGCCTCATCGTCGGCGACCCGCTCGGCTGGGTGCTCGACCAGGACCAGTCGTCGCTGGCCGTCAACGGCACCGGCGTCGACGTCGGCGGCGCGCTCAGCCTCGAGCAGGTCTCGGAGCGGCTGCTCGAGCTGAACGTCGCCGTGTTCCCGCTCGCGTTCGCGGTCGTGCCCGCGCTCGTCATCGCCTTCGTCACCCAGCGCAACGACATGGCGCTGTGGCTGGCGTCGTTCCTCGTGCTCGGCATCGTGGTCATGGGCGGCCACGCCATCCTGTCCGAGGACGAGAGCCTGCTGACCCTGCGCGACGCCATGCCGATGGCGCTGACCGCGCTCGTCGGCGCCGCCTGGATCTACCGCAGCAGCAACGGCCTGCGGACGATCGTGTGGCTGGCGACGCTCGCGCTCCTCATCGTCAACCTGTTCACCGCCTGGGACGGGATGCGCAACTACCCGTTCCAGTCGCTGGAGCAGGCGTTCACGCGCACGGTGTTCACCGGCGAGAGCCAGGAGGGCCGCTCGTCGCGCGGCGGCTTCACCGTCGGGATCGACCCCGAGGCCCAGATGGCCCAGTACGTCAAGGAGCACGTCCGCACCCGGCGCGCGATCCTCACCGACAACGCGCAGACGTTCGGCGTCATCCTCCTCACCGGCCGCCCGCAGCTGTTCTTCGACCGCATCGACGAGGGCGACGGCACCTGGACGGAGATCGTCGACGACCCGTGGGGCGAGGTCGAGTACGTCCTGGCCGCCACGAGCGCCGGCTCGGCCGACCGGGTGCTCGCGCGCTACCCGGGCCTGGCCGACGGGACCGAGGCCGGGATGACCGTCGTCGCGCGCACCGACCGCTACGTGCTCGCCCGCGTCGCCGAGCGCCGTCCGCAGGGGACCGGATGACGGTGGGGGCCGCCGGACCCGTTGCTAGCGTGACCGGGACGATGCCCACCGATCCCTCCGCGTCGATCGGCGCGCGCGTCGAGGAGATCCTCGCCTCGGCCCGGCACGCTGCCGAGGCGCTGCAGCGCGAGGTCGAGGCCGAGGCGGCCCGGCGCGCGGCCGAGATCCGCCGCGCCGCCGAGGAGGACGCCCGCCGCATCCGCGCCGAGGCCGAGCAGGCCGCCCAGGCGCACCTCGAGGGCGCCACCCGGCGGGTGCAGGCGTTCGCCGACGCCCGCGTGCGCCGCATCGCGGAGCTGACCGACGCCCTGACCGCGGCGGCCGAGACGCTGCCCGAGCGGCTGTCGGAGGCCGCGCAGGTGCGCCGCCAGGTGGACGAGCTGATCGTGGCGCTCGGCGCCGCGGCCGAGCAGGCCGCGCGCGAGGCCGCCCGCCCGCCGATCCGGCTGCCGCGGATCGGCGAGGCGCCCGAGGACGCCGACCGGGGATCGGGGCCCGCATGAGGCGCTGCGGCGCAGCGCTCGCCGCGCTCGCCGTCGGATGGGCACTGGCCGGGTGCGGCGGCGACGGCGAGACGGTGACGCGGACGGTCACCCGGACGGAGACGACGACGGTCGCGGAGACGACGCCGCGGGCGGCGACGCCCGGCGTCGCCAGCGACGACGCCGCGCCGGCCGTCACCGGCTCGGCGACGGCGATGTTCCGCCCGTTCGCCCCCGACAGCCCGTGGAACACGAAGGTCACCGGCCAGCCGGTCGACGCCGCCTCCGACCGGATGATCCTCGAGGCCCAGGAGCGCATCGGCGTCATCGAGCGCGGCGAGTCGGTGGCGACCGAGCGGCGCCGCATCGACGATCCGCTGTTCATCAACACGACGGCGTGGACGGTGCCGATCGTCGACGAGGAGAACGGCGTCGAGACGCGCCTGATCTGCCGCCAGATCCCGCCCGACTGCGGCGACGGCCGCCGGGTGCAGACGCTGCTCGTCCCGCCCGACGCCGCCCCCAAGCCCCAGTACGACGGCTGGCTCACGATCCTCAACCGGCGCGAGGGCGTCGCCTACGACCTGTGGCGCGCGCGCCGCAGCGGCGACGTCATCTCCTACGAGTTCATGCGCCGCTGGGAGCTGAACGGCCCCGGCTACCAGAAGCCCGACTCGGTCAGCGCGCGCGGCTCGGGCCTGCCGCTGTTCGCGGGCGTCCTCCTGCCGGAGGAGGTCGCGGCCGGGCGCATCGAGCACGCGCTGGCGATCTCGGTCCCCGGCCCCGCCCAGGGCACGTACGTCCAGCCCGCCTCGGCCACCGACGGCAACGGCCGCACGACCTCGCTGCCCGAGGGCGCGCGGATCCGCCTGCGGGCCGAGCGCTACGACGAGCTGGCCGACCTGCCGACGTGCCGGGGCAGCCTGCGCGACGCCGAGGGCGAGTACCGCAGCGACTGCATCGCGCCGCGGACGAACCGCAAGGCGGCGCGGGCGATCCTGACCGCGCTGCGCGAGTACGGGGCGATCGTCGTCGACCGCTCGCGCACCCCGACGCTGTACGCGAAGCTCAACGCGAACTGGAGCCAGCCGCTGCGCGGGCCCGACGGCCGCTTCCTCGCCGCCGACGGCCGCACCCCGCTGCCGCGCCGGCTGCAGGACCGCCGCCAGGCGACGCCGCTGCTGCGCGGCAACGAGGTCCAGTTCCTGCGCCTCTCCGACTTCGAGGTGATCAGCCTCGGCAAGACGTACAAGTTCCCGCCCGTGGACGGCTCCGTGACCGCTCAGACCTTCACCCCGGTGGTGCCATGAGGGCGCGCCGGCTGATCGCGACGCTCCTCATCGGCGCCGGCGCCGTCGTGCCGGCGGCGTGCGGCATCGAGACCAACGAGGCCGGCACGCCGACGTCGGCGACGGCGACGGCGACCGGCACGACGGCCGAGGAGCCGCGCACGAGCACCGAGCCGCTGCCGACGCCGCCCGAGAACACCGTGCGCGTCGACGGCGCCTCCGACGGCCTGACCGGCCTGGTCAGCGAGCGCTTCGCGGGACGCTCGGGGATCAACGTCGCGTTCGTCCGCACCGACAACGAGCAGGCGTTCGCCGACCTGTGCGCCGGCCGCGTCGACGTCGTCGAGGTCACCCGCGACCCGACCGACGAGGAGCTGGCCGCCTGCCGCCGGCGGGGCGTGACGATCTCCGAGTCGATGGCGCTCGGCGCCGACGCGGTCGTGCTCGCGACGAAGAACGAGGCCGACGTCGGCGGCGACTGCATCTCGGTTACGCAGGCGCGCAACCTGTTCCGCGCCGGCTCGCCGTACTCGTCGTGGGCGCAGCTCGGGTTCCGCGACCTGCCGATCACGACGACCGGCCCCAGCGACGGCACGCGCGCGTTCACGTTCCTCGGCGAGGTCGTCCTCGGGATCGACGACGCGTCGCTGGCCGACGTCCGCGCCGACTACGTCGCCCAGCCCAACGACCGCCGCATCCGCCTCGAGGTCATCGGCACCGAGCGCCTGGCCGCCGCGAACCGCCGCATCGAGGCGTTCCGCGAGCAGCTGCGCCGGCGCACCCAGGCCGAGCGCCAGCGCGACGTCGACGCCGCGATCGCCGCCGCCGACCGCCGCGTCCTGCGCCAGATCGAGCGGGAGAACCGCGAGCGGGCCGAGGAGGGCGTGACGCTCAGCGCCGCGGAGGCCGAGGCGATCGCGGCCCGCAACCGGCAGCGGGTCGAGCGGGCCAAGCGGATCGCCGAGGCGCGCGTGAACGCCCGCTACGACCGCCAGGTCGAGGACCGCGTGCGCCGCTTCGCGCGGGGCGTCCGGGCCGAGGCCGAGGCGCCCGGCGTCGTCGGCGCGTTCCGCTTCACGTACTACGAGCTGTTCGAGGAGCAGCTGCGGCCGTTCGAGATCGACCTCGGCGTGCCGGTCACCGCGACCGGGTCGCCGGTGCGGCTGTCGGACCTCACCGCGGCCGCGCGCCGGCGGGTGCGCGCCGAGGTGCCGGAGGACGCGTCGACGCTCCCGGCGCTGCCGGCGGGCCGGCTCCCGAAGCAGACCGCCGAGGGCGAGCGGATCTACTCGCCGCCGAACTGCGTGTTCCCGTCGCAGTACACGATCACGTCGGGCGCCTACCCGCTGTCGCGGCGGCTGCTGCTCTACACCTCGGCGCAGGCGCTCGAGCGCGGCGAGGTGCTCGGCTACGTCGAGTTCGCCCTCGACCGCGCCCAGCGGCTGGCCGCCGACCAGCGGCTCGTGCCGATCACCGACGCCCAGCGCGACGACGCGCTGGCGATCGCCCGCAACGGCGGCCAGGCGCCG
>JADGIB010000268.1 GCA_019683665.1 Solirubrobacteraceae bacterium | reverse complement strand
GGTGCGCTCCTTGACCCGCTGCAGGAAGCCGAACGGGCCGGCGAGATCGCCCTCCTCGATCTCCAGGTACAGGCGGTTGACCGCCGTCCACATCTCGGCCGAGATGACGTCGCGCAGGACGCGCGCGCCCTCGCGCGCGCGCACGACGCAGGCCCGCACCGACGACGGGTTGCCGGCGTCGACGGTGAGCGACCGCAGCGCCTCCTCGCGGTCGGCGCCGCCCGGGAGCGGCGGGGCGCCCATGATCGCCAGGACCCCGTCCCAGGAGAGCGTGACCGCCCACGGGTCGTCGTCGATCGGCGACTGCAGATCGGCCTGCGAGACGCCGTCGAGCATCCGCGCCGTGTGCTCGGCGCGGGCGAGGTTGCGCCCGAGCCAGTAGAGGTCGTGGGCGATCCGGGCCAGCATCAGCCCACCCCGGCGCCGACGCGGTCCTGCTGCTGCTGGGCCTGGGCGCTCCAGGCGCCGAAGCGCAGGTCGGGCAGGGCCGGCTGCTCGACCGGGGCGGTGCGCCGCCGCGGCGCGCCCGCCGGCGCGTCGTCGAGGACCCACGTGTCCTTGCTGCCGCCGCCGCGCGACGAGTTGACGATCATCGACCCCGGCGTCATCGCGACGCGCGTCAGGCCGCCCGGGATGATCTCGATCGTCTCGCCGAAGACGGCGAACGGGCGCAGGTCGACGTGGCGCGGGTGGAGACGCCCCTCGGCGTCGGCGGTCGGGACCGTCGACAGGCGCACGAGCTCCTGGGCGATCCACCGCTCCGGCCGGCGCCGGATGACGTCAGCCAGCCCCTCGAGCTCCTCCTCCGAGCACTGCGGGCCGATGAAGACGCCCTTGCCGCCGGACTCGCCGGTCGGCTTGACGACGAGCTCGCCGAGGCGGCCCAGGACGTGCTCGAGCTGCTCGGGGTCGCTGAGCAGGTACGTCGTGACGTTCTGGAGCTCCGGCTCCTCCCCGAGGTAGAAGCGGATCATCTCCGGCACGTAGTGGTAGACGGCCTCGTCGTCGGCGACGCCGGTGCCGATCGCGTTGGCGATCGCGACGTTCCCGGACCGGTAGGCGCGCACGAGGCCGGGGACGCCGAGCAGCGAGTCGGGCCGGAGCTCGAGCGGGTCGAGGAAGTCGTCGTCGAGGCGGCGGTAGACGGCGTCGACCCGCTGCAGGCCGCTCGTCGTGCGCATGTAGAGGACGTCGTCGCGGACGACGAGGTCGGAGGCCTCGACGAGCTCGACGCCCATCTGGCGGGCCAGGAACGCGTGCTCGAAGTAGGCCGGGTTCAGCGAGCCGGGCGTCCACACGACGACCGTCGCCTCCCCCTCGGCCGCGGGCGCGACCGCGCGCAGCGCGGCGAGCAGGAGCTGCGGGTAGTGGTCGACCGGGCGCACCCGGTGACCGGCGAACAGCTGCGGCAGCAGGCGGGTCATCGCGGCGCGGTTCTCGAGCACGTAGGAGATCCCGCTCGGGGTGCGGACGTTGTCCTCGAGCACCCGCCAGGTCCCGCCGACGTCGCGGACGAGGTCGCAGCCGGCGACGTGGCAGTAGACCCCGCCGGGCGGGCGGATCCCGTGGACGGCGCGGGCGAACTGCGAGCGCGAGACGACGAGCGTCCACGGCACGATCCCGGCCCGGGCGATCTCGCGCCCGTGGTGGACGTCGTCGATGAACGCGTTCAGCGCCCGGATCCGCTGGCGCAGGCCGCGCTCGATCGCCGCCCACTCCCGGGCCGGGATCACCCGCGGGACGAGGTCGAGCGGGAACGGGCGGTCCTTGACGACCCGGCCCGCCTCGTCGGCCTCGTAGGTGATCCCCTGCTGGAGGAAGATCGCGTCGCGGCGGCGCCCGGCGGCGGCGAGCCCCTCGTGCCCGATCCGGTTCAGCGCCTCGACGAGCCCGGCGCAGTGCGGGCGCGGGCTGCCGTCGTGGTCGACGAGCTCGTCGTAGAACGGGGCGGTGGCGGGGAGCGTCACGGATCGGGAACGTGCCACGGGCCCTGACCTTCCCGCTTGGACCGGCGGGCTAGCGTTGAACGCCATGGAGGCCAACCAGCGCGCCACGGAACCGGCGCCCCGACGCGGGACGAACACGGCGATCGCCGGCGTCTTCGCGGCCTCCCTGACCGCGTTCCTGGCCATCGGCGCGGTCCTCCCCGTCCTGCCCCGCTACGTGCACGGGCCGATCGGCGCGGGCGACGTCGCCGTCGGCGTCGTCGTCGGCGCCTTCGCCGTCACCGCGATCGTCTCGCGGCCGTGGGCGGGCCGGATCGCCGACGAGCGCGGCCGCCGGCCGGTGACGCTGTTCGGGCTGCTCGCGATGGTCCTCGGCGGGGCGCTCCTGTTCGTCGACGCGGGCGTCCCCGGCCTCCTCGTCGCGCGCCTCATCGTCGGGATCGGCGAGGGCGTCACGTACACCGCCGTCGCGGCCTGGGTCGTCGACCTCTCGCCCCCGACGCGGCGCGCCCAGCTCATCGGCCTGCTCGGGCTGTCGGTCTGGATCGGGCTCAGCGGCGGCCCCGTCATCGGCGAGGCGCTGCGGTCGCTCGGCGGCTACGACGCCGTATGGGCGTTCGCGACCGCCGCGCCGCTCGGCGGCCTGGCGATCGCGTGGGCGCAGCCATCGACGCCGGGGCGGCGCGCCGGGCCCGGCGGGACGCGCCCGCCGCTCGTCGTGCGCGAGGCGCTCGGGCCGGGCCTCGCGCTGGCGCTCGGCAACGCCGGCTACGCCGCGCTCGCGAGCTTCGTCGTCCTCCACCTCGCCGACCGCGGCACCGGCCACGGCGTCGTCGTCTTCACCGCGTTCGCGGTCTCGGTCGTCGCCGGCCGGCTCCTCCTCGGCCACCTCCCCGACCGCATCGGCCCGCTGCGCGCCGCCGTCGGCGCCGCCGCCGCCGAGGCGGCCGGCCTCGTCGCGATCGCGCTCGCCGGGGCCTGGCCGGTCGCGCTCGCCGGCGCGGTCGTCATGGGCGCCGGCTTCTCGGTCGTCTTCCCCGCCCTCGCGCTGCTCGTGATCGACCGCGTCCCCGAGGAGCGCCGCGGCGCGGCGCTCGGCTCGTTCACCGCCGCCTTCGACGCCGGCTACGGGCTCGGGGCGCCGGCGATGGGGCTGCTCGCGGCGCTCGGCGGCTACGCGCTCGTCTTCTGGGCCGGGGCCGCCTGCGCGGCCGCCGCCGCCGTCGTCGCGCTGCGCGTCGCGCGCGCCCACCGGGCCGGGGCCGGGACCGCCGCGCCGGCCGCCGGCGGCGCGAGCCGCTAGCCTGGATCGGGTGCGGTCGGCACCCGGTCGACCGCGAGGCAGCTCGCTCGCTCATCTCCGCCACGGCGGTTCGGGGTCAGGTCAGCCGTCTCCCGAATCCCGCGGCCCGGCAGCGCCGCCCACCCAGGAGCACCCTTTGTCATCGCCGTCCTTCGCCGACCTCGGCGTCTCCCGGCCCGTCGTGGCCGCCCTCGCCGCGCGCGGCGTCACCTCGCCGTTCCCGATCCAGCAGCTCGTCATCGAGGACGCGCTCGCCGGCCGCGACGTGCTGGCCAAGTCCCCGACCGGCTCGGGCAAGACGCTCGCATTCGGCCTCCCGCTCGTCGACCGCGTCGAGGCGACCGACCCGCGCCCCGCCGCGCTCGTCCTCGCCCCCACCCGCGAGCTCGCCGCCCAGATCGTCGACGAGCTGTCCGCCGTCGCCCACGCCCGCGCCCTGCGCATCGCCGCCGTCTACGGCGGCGTCGGGATGGAGCGCCAGGGCCGCGCCGCCGCCCGCGCGCACATCCTCGTCGCCACCCCCGGCCGCCTCGAGGACCACCTCCAGCGCGGCACGTTCTCGCTCGACCGCGTGCGGACGCTCGTGCTCGACGAGGCCGACCGGATGCTCGACATGGGCTTCCGCCCCGCCGTCGACCGGATCGTCGCCCGCTGCCCGGCCGACCGCCAGACCGTCTTCTTCTCGGCCACGCTCGACGGCGAGGCCGGCCGCGTCGCCGAGCGCTACACGCGCGACGCGCGACGCCACGAGCACGCGCCCCCGCAGCGCCGGGCCCGGATCGACCACCGCTTCGTCGCCGCCGAGCGCGACGACCGCCTCGACGCGCTCGTCCGCGAGCTGCGCGCCGGCGACCGCGGGCTCGCGCTCGTCTTCGTGCGCACGAAGCGCGGCGCCGACCGGCTCGTCAAGCGCCTCGGCCGCGAGGGCGTCGACGCCGTCGCCATGCACGGCGACAAGTCCCAGGCCCAGCGCGAGAAGGCGCTGGCCCGCTTCGAGGCCGGCCGCGTCGACACGCTCGTCGCCACCGACGTCGCCGCGCGCGGGATCGACATCGACGGCATCTCGCACGTCATCCAGTTCGACCCGCCCGACGACCGCGAGGGCTACGTCCACCGCGTCGGGCGCACCGGCCGGGCCGGGCGCACCGGGGTCGGGATCACGTTCGTCGGCGCCGAGCAGGCCGCCGACGTCGCGCGGATCGCCCGCGACCTCGAGCTCGACCGCGAGTTCGCCCGCTCCGGCCTGGCCTCGAACGCGACCTCCGGCGCGCCCGCCCGCGACCCGCAGGCGACCTCGGCGTCGCGCCCGCCGGGGCCCGGGCGCCGCCCGCGCCGCCGGCGCGCCCGGACGGCGCCGGCCCGGGCGTGAGCGGCCACGCGCCGTCTCCGGGCCGGTGTGAGCGGTGTCACACGGGCTCAGCGAGACAACGTCGTATCCTCTTCTTCGTCCGCCGCCCATACCCCTGCGGCGGTCGCCGGTGAATGACCGGTCTGCGTCCTTCCCCTCTCTCCTCCAGGGCGTAGGCCACTGATTCAGACACCAGAACGAAGGGCCCCGGTTCGCCGGGGCTCTTCTTGTTGTGGTCGCCCTGGGGGGACCACAACCGGCTCGGCGTCGCGCGCGGCGGGCGCTCCGCTCCCCGACAACGGCCGGTCTTCGCGGGGCAGGGGGCGCGGATCGCGCTCAGGGATGCGGACGCTGCGCGACGTCCTCGACGCCCACCGAGCGGAGCCGACGGCGGGCCGGGCCGCCCCCGGGCCCCCCCCCCGGGGGGG
>JADGIB010000267.1 GCA_019683665.1 Solirubrobacteraceae bacterium | reverse complement strand
CGCGGCGCCCGCGCCGGTCGCGGCGCCCGCGCCGGTCGCGGCGCCCGCGCCCGCCGCCGCGCCCGGCCGCGTGCCGACGCCGGCCTGGATCGGCGCCGCGCTCGCCGCGCTCGCCCTCCCCGCCGGGGCGGTCCGGGCCCGTGCGCGGGCGCGCGGGCGCGCGATCTCGTCCCGCATCGCCGCCGCGCCCGAGTAGCCTGCGTCGCCGTGCCGTTCTACATCACGACCCCCATCTACTACGTCAACGCGGCACCGCATCTGGGGCACGCGTACACGGCGATCGCCGCCGACGTGCTCGCGCGCCACCAGCGCCAGCGCGGGGAGGACGTCTTCTTCCTCACCGGGACCGACGAGCACGGCGAGCCGGTCGCCATCGCCGCCGAGGAGCAGGGCGTCGCGCCGATCGAGCTCGCCGACCGCAACTCGCAGCGGTTCCAGGACCTCATGCCGCTGCTGGACGTCTCCAACGACTTCTTCATCCGCACCACCGACCCCGAGCACATCCGCCGGGTCCAGGAGGTGCTCACGCGCGTCCGCGAGAACGGCTACGTCTACGAGGGCACCTACGAGGGCTGGTACTGCCCGCGCTGCGCGGACTTCAAGACCGAGGCCGAGATCGGCCCCGGCAACACCTGCCCGATCCACAAGATCCCGCTCACGCGCGAGCGCGAGGACAACTGGTTCTTCGAGCTGTCGGCCTTCCAGGGCGAGCTCGAGCGGCTGTTCGACGAGCGCCCCGACTTCGTCATGCCGCGCCACCGCTACAACGAGGCGCGCGCCTTCCTGGCCGGCGGCCTGCAGGACGTCAGCCTCACCCGGCCGAAGCTGCGCTGGGGCGTCGAGGTGCCGTGGGACCGCTCCCAGGTCTTCTACGTCTGGTTCGACGCGCTGCTGAACTACTACACGGCGCTCGGGTTCGCGCGCGGCAGGCAGCAGGACCTGACCGGGAGGTTCTGGCCGGCGACGTACCACATCATCGGCAAGGACATCCTCAAGTTCCACACGATCTACTGGCCGGCGCTGCTCATGGCCGCCGGCCTGCCGGTCCCCGAGCACGTCTTCGTCCACGGCTTCCTGCTGACCCCGTCCGAGGACGGCGGCGAGGGCGAGAAGATGAGCAAGTCGCGCGGCAACGTCATCGACCCGTTCAAGGTCATCGAGGACTTCGGCGCCGACGCGCTGCGCTTCTACCTCGCCCGCGAGGTCGCCTTCGGCCAGGACGGCCCGGTCTCCGAGAGCGGCTTCATGACCCGCTACGAGACCGAGCTCGCCAACGACTACGGCAACCTCGCCAGCCGCACGATCGCGATGATCCGCCGCTACCGCGACGGCCGGCTGCCCGCGACCGAGCACGACCCCGCGCTCGTCGCCGACTTCGAGGGGCTGGTCGAGACCGTCTGCGCCCACCTCGACCGGGCCGAGATCACGACCGCGCTCGAGGAGATCTGGAAGCGCGTGCGGCGCCTGAACCGCTACGTCGAGGAACGCGCCCCCTGGCAGCTGGCCAAGGACCCCGAGCAGGCCGCCGAGCTCGACCGCGTCCTCGCCACGCTCCACGAGGGCGTGCGGATCGTCACCGTCCTGCTCGCCCCGTATCTGCCGGGCGCGACCGCGAAGCTCATGGCCGCGCTCGGGCGCACCGGGCCCGACGACCTGCGCATCGACGCCGCGCGCTGGACCCCGGCCCCGATCGAGGTCGAGGCGCTGGAGCCGCTCTTCCCGAAGCGATGATCGACTCCCACACCCACCTCGACAGCTGCGAGCCGCCGAACGACGAGCTCGTCGCGGCGGCCGAGGCGGTGGGCGTGACGAAGATGCTCACCGTCGGGATCGACGGCGGCTCCTGCCGCAGCGCGCTCGCCGCCGCCGAGGCGTTCCCGCAGGTGTGGGCCGCGATCGGCCGCCACCCGAACCTCGCCCACGGCTTCGACGACGCCGACCTGGCCGAGCTGCGCGCGCTGGCCGCCCACGAGCGCTGCGCGGCGATCGGCGAGACCGGCCTCGACTACTACCGCGACCGCGCGCCGCGCGAGGACCAGGAGCGGGCCTTCCGGGCCCAGATCGCGCTCGCCCGCGAGACCGGCAAGCCGCTCGTCATCCATACCCGCGAGGCCGAGGAGGACACGCTCGCGATCCTCCGCGAGGACGCCGAGGGCGTCACCGTCGTCCTCCACTGCTTCTCGATGCCCGGCCACCTCGACGAGGCGCTCGACCGCGGCTGGTACGTCTCCTTCGCCGGCAACGTCACCTACCCGCGCAACGAGGCGCTCGCCGCGGCGGCCGAGCGCGTCCCCGCCGAGCGCCTCCTCGTCGAGACCGACGCCCCGTACCTCACGCCGCAGGCCGTCCGCAAGGAGCGCAACCAGCCCGCGTTCGTCGTCCACACGGCGCGCTTCCTGGCCGAGCGGCGCGGCGTCGCCCTGGAGGAGCTCGAGCGCGACCTCGAGCGCACGGCCGCCCGGGTCTTCGGCTGGTGAGCGACGGCCTGCCGTCGCAACCGAGCCTCCGGCGCCTGGCGCAGTTCCAGGTCCGGCCCAACCGCGAGCTCGGCCAGAACTTCCTCGTCGACTCGAACATCCTCGGCGTCATCGAGCGCGCCGCCGAGCTCGGCCCCGGCGACGTCTGCCTGGAGATCGGCGGCGGCCTCGGCGTCCTCTCCGAGTACCTCGCCGCGCGCTGCGCCCACGTCCACGTCGTCGAGGTCGACCGCGGCCTGGAGCCGGCGCTGCGCGACGCGCTCGACCCGTTCGCGAACACGACCCTCCACCTCGCCGACGCGATGGCCCTCGACCTGGCCGCGCTCGACCCGCCGCCGACGAAGGTCGTCGCGAACCTGCCCTACGGGATCGCCGCGTCGGCGATCCTGCGCACGATCGAGCAGCTCCCGCAGGCGACGACGTGGGTGGCGATGGTCCAGAAGGAGGTCGGCCAGCGGCTCGCGGCGCGGCCCGCGACGCCCGCCTACGGCGTGCCCAGCGTCATCGCCCAGCTCGCCTGCGAGGTGCGGGTCCTGCGCGCCGTGTCGCGGACCGTCTTCTTCCCCGTCCCCAACGTCGACTCCGTCCTCGTCGGCCTGCGCCGCACCGGCCCGGCCGCGCCGCCCGGCCTGCGCGCGCTCGTCCAGCAGGCGTTCGCGCACCGGCGCAAGGCGCTGCCGCGCTCGCTCGATCTCGCCCGGCCCGGCGTGCGCGACGCCGCCCGCGCCGCCCTCGAGGCGCTCGGCTTCCCGCCCGACGCGCGCGCCGAGCGGCTCGGCCCCGAGGACTTCCGCGCCCTCTACGAGCGCCTGGAGGCCGCCGCGTGACCGAGCGCGCCCCGGCGAAGATCAACCTCTGCCTCTTCCTCGGCCCGACCCGCCCGGCCGACGGGCGCCACGAGCTCGTCTCCGTCATGCAGTCGCTCAGCCTCGCCGACGAGCTGGCGATGCGCCCGGCGGGCCCCGGCGCGGCCGCCGACGAGGTCGTCTGCCCGGGCGTCGAGGGGCCGAACCTCGCCGGCGCCGCCCTGCAGGCCTTCCGCGCCGCCACCGGCTGGGACGCGCCGCCGCAGCGGCTGGAGATCGCCAAGCGCGTCCCGGTCGCCGCTGGCATGGGCGGCGGCTCCGGCGACGCCGCCGCCGCGCTGCGCCTCGCCGCGCGCGCCGCCGGCGGACCCGTCGACGAGGCGCTCCTGCGCGAGCTCGCCGCCGGCCTCGGCGCCGACGTCCCCGCCCAGGTGCGGCCCGGCCGCGCCCTGGCCACCGGCGCCGGCGAGCACGTCGAGCCGCTGCGCGACGGCGCCCCGTTCGGCGTCCTCGTCCTCCCCGGGCGGCGGCCGCTGTCGACCGCCGCCGTCTACCGGGAGGCCGACCGCCTCGGCCTGCCGCGCGACCCCGCCGACCTCGCGCAGCGGCTGGCCGAGGTGCGCGAGGCGCTGCGCCGCCAGGGGGACCTGCCCCCGCACCTCTACGTCAACGACCTCCAGCCGGCGGCGCTGTCGCTCGCCCCCGAGATCGGCGACGCGCTCGACGAGGCGCGCCGGGCCGGCGCCGACATCGCGATGGTCAGCGGCTCCGGCCCGACCGTCCTCGGGCTCTACCTCGGCCCGCACGGGCCGCGGCGGGCGCGGGCCGCGGCCGCGTTCGCGCTCGACGGGCGCGACCCGGCGCCGCTCGTCGCCACGCCCGAGCCCGGGTGGCCGGCGCCGTGAAGCCGCTCTGGCTGGCCGGGGCGATCGCGCTGGCGGCGTTCCTGTGGGTGCGCCGGCGCCGGCTCGGCCGCCTCGAGCTCGCCGCCGGCGCCGTCGTCGCGCTCGCCGCCGCCGTCTACTCGACCGGCGTCGTCCACCTGCCGAACGTCGAGCACCTCATCGAGGACCTCGGCCGCGCGCTCGGCCCCTGGACCTACCTCCTCGTCGCCGTCATGGCCTTCGCCGAGACCGGGGCGTTCATCGGCCTCATCGCCCCCGGCGAGACGACGATCCTCGTCGGCGGCGTCATCGCCGGCCAGGGGGAGATCGACATCTTCCTGCTGATCGCGCTCGTGTGGGCGTGCGCGGTCGCCGGCGACGTCACGAGCTTCGTCCTGGGCCGTCGGCTCGGGCGCGACTTCCTCGTCCGCCACGGCCCGCGCTTCAAGATCACCCCGGCGCGCCTGGCGCAGGTCGAGCGCTTCTTCGACCGCCACGGCGGCAAGGCCGTCCTCATCGGGCGCTTCGTCGGGCTCGTCCGGGCCGTCGCGCCGTTCATCGCCGGCTCCTCGGGGATGCCGCTGCGGCGCTTCCTGCCCTACGACATCATCGGCGCCGGCCTGTGGGGCACGACGTTCTGCCTGCTCGGCTACGTCTTCTGGCAGAGCTTCGGGACCGTCGCCGACTACGCGGGACGAGGCGCGTTCGCGCTCGGCACGGTCATCGTCGTCGTCGTCGCGATCGTCGTCGCGGTCCGCTGGCTGCGCGACCCCGCCAACCGCGCCCGGGCGCGCGCCTGGCTCGACGCCCCGGCGCAGCGGCCCGCGCTGCGCCCGCTCGTGTGGGCGCTGCGGCCCCTCACCGTCCAC
>JADGIB010000266.1 GCA_019683665.1 Solirubrobacteraceae bacterium | reverse complement strand
CGCCGCCGCCCGCGAGATCGGCGCCCGCCCGCCGTTCGACCCCTACCTCGGCGACTGGCCCGGCCCGTGGACGTTCGCGACCGCCGAGGAGACGGCCGAGCGCCTCGAGGCGGCCGGCTTCGGCGAGGTCCGCACCTGGCTGGAGCGCCGCCCCGTCGTCTTCGACGACCGCCGCGCGTGGCTGCGCGCCGTCGTCCTCGGCTCCCACCTCGAGCGGCTGCCCGAGGACCTGCGCGACCCGTTCCTCGACGCCGTCGCCGCCGCCGTCGACGGCGCCGGCGAGATCGAGTACGTGCGCCTGAACATCGACGCGACGGCGCTTTCGTAGACTCGGACGCCCGGTCCCGCCGCGCCCCGTGCGCGGGCGGTCGATCTGCGCGCATGGCTCTCCGACCGCTTCTCCAGCTCCTCGACGACGACCCCGCCGCCGCCGCGCTCGCCCGCGACGGGGGCCGCGCGTTCGCGTCCGCGTCGCTGCGCCCGTTCGTCCTCGCCGCGCTCGCCGACCGCGACCCCGGCTGCGCGACGATCGTCGTCGCCGGCGACGACCGCCAGGCCCGCGACCTCGCCGCCGACCTGCGCGCCTGGCTGCGCCCGCGGACCGTCCGCTTCTACCCGAGCCGCGGCGTCGCCTACGAGTCGCACCTGTCGCCGCCGCCGCACCTCGTCGGCCTGCGCGTCGCCGCCCTCGACGCGCTCATCGCCCACGCCGCCGAGCCCGGCCCCGAGGCCCCGGTCATCGTCGTCTCCGCCGTCGCGCTCAGCGAGAAGGTCCCCGACCCCGAGCTGCGCCCGCACTCGCTGCGCGTCCGCGTCGGCGACCTCCTCGACGTCGACGAGTTCACCGCCGAGCTGGCCGCCGCCGGCTACGAGCGCGTCGACCAGGTCACCGACCGCGGCCAGTTCGCCGTCCGCGGGGGCATCCTCGACCTGTACCCGGCCACCGAGGACCGGGCCGTCCGCATCGACCTGTTCGACATCGAGGTCGAGTCGATGCGCTGGTTCAGCACGTTCACGCAACGGTCGCTGGGGGAGGCCGAGGAGGTCGAGATCGCGCCCGCCGCCGAGCTGGCGCCCGAGCACCGCGAGCTGGCCGAGATCGCCGCCGTCTCCGGCGAGGAGGAGCGCCCCGACGTCGCCGAGCTGCTGCCCGTCGACCGCTTCCGGGCCCTGCTCGACCTCGCCCCCGCCGACGCCCGGGTCCTGATCGCCAGCGAGGAGGAGATCGGCCCGGCGCTCGCCGACCACTGGCAGGACGTCTGCGCCGCCTTCCACGACGAGGACGCCCACCACCTCTACGTCCACCCCGACGTCGTCCGCGCCGCCCTGGACGCGCGCGCCCGCGTCGCGCTGTCGGCGATCTCCGGCGACCAGCCCGTCCAGCTGCGCGGCCAGGCCGCCGACACCGGGGCGCGCTCGCTGAAGGAGGCCGAGACCGAGCTCGAGAAGCTCGTCCGCTCCGGCTACCGCACCGTCGTCGCCTGGCCACGCCGCGGCGAGGGCGAGCGCGCCGCCTACAACCTCGCCCGCCTGACCGCCGCCTGGCTCGACGGCGCGCCGGGCCCCGAGGCGTCGCTGCGGTTCGCCGCCGCCGGCCTGCGCGACGGCTTCATCGCCCCGAGCCTGAAGCTCGCCGTCATCCCCGAGCACCGGCTCATCCGCCGCCGCCGCGCCGAGCCGTCCGGCCCGGCCGTCGGCCGCCGCGGCGCGCTGCGCAGCTTCGCCGACCTGCGCACCGGCGACATCGTCGTCCACGAGGACCACGGCATCGCCCGCTTCGCCGGCTTCGACACCCGCACCGTCGCCGGCGTCACCCGCGACTACCTCCTGCTCGAGTACGCCGGGGAGGACCGCGTCTTCGTCCCCTCCGACCAGCTCGCGAAGATCTCCCGCTACGTCGGCGCCGGCGGCGAGCACCCGCCGCTGAGCAAGCTCGGCGGCACCCGCTGGGACACCCTGAAGGCCCGCGCCCGCCGCGCCGCCCAGGAGATGGCCGGCGAGCTGCTCAACCTCTACGCCGAGCGCAAGCGGCGCACCGGCCACGCCTTCCCGCCCGACGGCGACTGGCTCATCGACTTCGAGGCGAGGTTCCCGCACACCGAGACGGCCGACCAGCGCGAGGCGATCGAGGCCGTCAAGGCCGACATGGAGTCCCCGCGCCCGATGGACCGCCTCATCTGCGGCGACGTCGGCTACGGCAAGACCGAGGTCGCGCTGCGGGCCGCGTTCAAGTGCGTCGAGGGCGGCAAGCAGGTGCTCATGCTCGTCCCGACGACGATCCTCGCCCAGCAGCACTACGGGACGTTCTCGGAGCGGATGGCCGACTACCCGTTCACGATCGATCACGTCTCCCGCTTCCGCCCGGCCAAGGAGCAGAAGGAGGCGGTCGCCCGCTTCAACGAGGGCAAGGTCGACATCCTCATCGGCACCCACCGCCTGCTCTCGCGCGACATCCGCCCCAAGGACCTCGGCCTCATCATCGTCGACGAGGAGCAGCGCTTCGGCGTGCGCCAGAAGGAGCTGCTGCGCCAGCTGAAGCTGAAGGTCGACGTCATCTCGATGAGCGCGACCCCGATCCCGCGGACGCTGCAGATGTCGCTGGCCGGCGTGCGCGACATCTCGGTCATCGAGACCCCGCCCGAGGGCCGCCGGCCGGTGAAGACGTACGTCGGCGAGTACGACGAGGAGCTCGTCAGGCAGGCGCTCCAGCGCGAGAAGGCCCGCGGCGGCCAGGCGTTCTTCCTCCACAACCGCGTCGAGACGATCGACGAGACCGCCGAGCGGCTGCGCGCGCTGTGCCCGGACCTGCGCTTCGAGGTCGCCCACGGCCAGCTCGACACCGAGGAGCTCGAGGCGCGGATGCTGAGCTTCCTGCGCGGCGAGGCCGACGTGCTCGTCGCGACGAGCATCATCGAGTCGGGCATCGACATCCCGCAGGCGAACACGCTGATCGTCGAGCGCGCCGACACGTTCGGGCTCGCCCAGCTCTACCAGATCCGCGGGCGCGTCGGCCGCTCCCGCGAGCGCGCCTACGCCTACCTGCTGTACCCGAGCGCGGAGGCCCTGACCCACGAGGCCGGGCAGCGCCTCGCCGCGCTCAGCGACTACACCGAGCTCGGCGCCGGCTTCAAGATCGCGATGCGCGACCTCGAGATCCGCGGCGCCGGCAACCTCCTCGGCGACGAGCAGTCCGGGCACGTCGCCGCGCTCGGCTTCGAGCTCTACCTGCAGATGCTCGACGAGGCGGTCCGCGCCGCCGAGGGCGTCACCGAGGAGGCCCCCGAGCCGGTCCGCCTCGACGTCAACGTCGACGCCTACGTGCCCGCCGACTACGTCCCCTACGAGCAGGCGAAGATCGAGGTGCACCGGCGGATCGCCGGGGCGACCGAGGTCGCCGACCTGGCCATGCTCCGCGAGGAGCTCGAGGACCGCTTCGGCCCGGTGCCCGAGCCGCTGAGCAACCTCATCGACCTCCAGCAGGCCCGCATCAAGCTCGGGCAGGCGGGGGCGAAGGCGGTCACGTTCCGCCAGGGCCGCCTCGCCGTCACGCCGGTCGAGCTCGACAGCGTCCGCGCCCGCAGGCTCCGCGAGCAGCTCCCCGGCGCCCTCTACGAGTCGGGCAAGTCGCAGTTCTCGGTCCGCGTCCCCGACGACCCGCAGCAGCGCTTCCCGGCCGTCGTGCGCGCCGCCGACGTGCTCCTGGCCGTCACGCGCGAGGCCGCCTGAGCCCGCTCCCGGGCAGGCTTCATCTCGCGTTCATCTGGCCTCGCCAGCCTCGGGTCATGGCCCGCGCTTCCGCTACCCTCTCCCGCCCTATGCGCCGAATCCTTCGAATCCTGCTGCCCGTCTGCCTGGTCGGCGCCGCGCCGCTCGCGCTGGCCGCGTGCGGCGACGACAGCGACTCGCTGCCCACCAACGCCGTTGCGAAGGTCGGCGACGTCTCGATCACGAAGTCGCAGTTCGACCACTGGATGCAGGTGGCCGCCACCGCCACGGCCGCGCAGACCGGCCAGAGCGGCGACGTCGCCAAGGTCCCGGACCCGCCGGACTTCACGCAGTGCGTCGCGGCGCGCAAGAAGGCCGCCGGCAAGCCCGAGAAGGGGCAGCCGCGCACGACCGACGCGCAGTACCGCGAGCAGTGCGAGCAGACCTACAACCAGCTGCGCCAGACGGTGATGACGTTCCTCATCACCTCGCAGTGGATCGAGCAGGAGGCCGCGGAGCGCGACATCACGGTCACCGACAAGCAGGTCGAGAAGGAGCTGGAGAAGCTCAAGAAGCAGCAGTTCCAGAAGGAGTCGGAGTACCGCGACTTCCTCAAGTCGCAGGGGATGACGAACGAGGACGTCCTCTTCCAGCAGAAGCTGACGATGCTCCGCACGAAGCTGCAGGAGCAGATCACGAAGGGCAAGGACAAGGTCACCGACGCCCAGATCCGGGAGTACTACGACAAGAACAAGCAGCAGTTCGCGACGCCCGAGACGCGCGACGTGCGCATCGTCCTGACGAAGACCGAGGCGAAGGCCGAGGAGGCCAAGCAGGCGCTCGAGAGCGGCGAGAGCTGGAAGGACGTCGCCAAGGAGTACTCGATCGACGACGCGACGAAGGACACCGGCGGCAGGCTCGAGGGCATCGCCGAGGGCCAGCAGGAGGAGGCGCTCGACGAGGCGATCTTCAACGCGAAGAAGGGCGAGCTGAGCGGCCCGGTCAAGACGCAGTTCGGCTGGTACGTCTTCGAGGTCGAGAAGATCACGCCGGCCGAGCAGCAGTCGCTCGAGGAGGCCAAGGAGACGATCAAGCAGATCCTCATCTCCGAGGGCCAGCAGAAGGCGCTCACCGACTTCGAGGAGAGCTGGCGCAAGCAGTTCACCGCCGAGACGGTCTGCCGCGCCGACTACGAGGTCGCCGAGTGCAGGAACGCGCCGAAGACCGAGACGGCGACGACCGCCACCGGCGCGACGACGACCGGCAACTGATCTGACCGGGGGCGGCGGCCGTCGCGGCCGCCGCCGCCATATCCAGCCCGGTGGTGGCCCCCGCCCCCAACACCCCCG
>JADGIB010000265.1 GCA_019683665.1 Solirubrobacteraceae bacterium | reverse complement strand
GGCCGGCGGCGCGGCCGGCGGGGGGCGGGGCGGGGCGGGCGGGGCGGGCAGCGCCGACGACCCGCTCGCCCCGATCGTCCCCGGCGACGACACGCCGGCCGCGCCGACCACCCCGGCGAGCCCGCCGGCCGGGTCGGGCGCGGTCTCCTCCCTGCTGCTGATCGGCGACTCGCTCGGCGTCGGGATCCGCCCGTACCTGGCCGGGCTGCTGCCCGGCTGGTCGGTGGCCTCCGACGTGCGCGACGGTCGCACGCTGGCCGACGGCATGGCCCGCTGGCGCGCCGAGCGCGGCACCGCGCGGGTCTCCGCGTTCAGCCTGTTCACGAACGACTCGCCGACCGCGCTGAGCGCGCTCGAGGCGGCGGTCCGCGAGTCGGCCCAGGCGGGCTGCGCGATCTGGGCCACGATTGCCCGGCCGCCGCAGGGCGGGACGTCGTACGTGCGCGCCAACCGGCTCCTCGAGCGCCTGGCCGACGAGCTGCCCGGCCGCGTCGTGGTGGTGCCGTGGGCGCGGACGGTCGCCGCCAATCCCGGCTACCTGCGCGACGACCGCGTGCACGCCACCCCGGCCGGCTACCAGGAGCGCGCGCGCCTGTACGCCCGCGCGGCCCAGAGCTGCGTCTGACATCCTGCGCGCGTCTGCCGTCTCGCAGGAGGTCCCACGTCGTGTTGCGCTCCATCCCCCGCGTGGCCCTGGCCGCGCTCGCCCTGCTCGCCGCCGCGCCCGCGGCGGCGTCCGCCGACGAGCCGGTCGCCCGGTCGGCGGCGACCTGCAAGGTCCCGGCCGACGGCCGCGGCTGGGGCCCGACGTACGTGACGAGCCTGCGCGTGACCGCGACCTCGTGCGCGACCGGCAAGCGGCTGGTCACCGCCTACTACCGCTGCCGCACCGCCGACGGCGGGGCCGCCGGGCGCTGCACGAAGCGCGTGAACGGCTGGCGCTGCCGGGAGAAGCGCGGCGCGGCGATCCCGACGCAGTTCGACGCGAGCGTGACGTGCCGCAAGGGCCGCGCGCGCGTCGTGCACACCTACACGCAGTTCACCTGAAGTCGACGTCCAGCGCGCGCTGCACCTCGTCGGCGGCCAGCTCCGCGCCGGCCGGGGTGAGGTGCACGCCGTCGGGCTCGCGCACGACCGTGTCGCGGCCGTCGATCTCCATCGCGACGCGGTAGCGGCCGCCGGGCGTGAACACCTCCGCCAGGTCGAGCACGCGCACCTGGGCGCGGTAGGGCTCGGCGGCGACGCGAATCGCGGCGTTGACCGCCCGCGCGATGTCGCGGCGGCCGCCGTCGCGCGGCAGCGGGAGCGTGAGCCAGTACACGCGCGCCGCGCCACCCCGGCGGTAGGCGTCCATCATCGTCTGCACGCGCGTCGCGAACGCGGCCGCCCACTCGGCCGCGCAGCAGTCGACGTCCTCGCCGTCCGGGCCGGGCAGCGGGAAGCCCTCGTTGGCGCCGATGAACACGACGACGGCCTGCGGCGCCTCGCGGGCCTGCTTCACGGCCAGCGCGCCCCAGTCGAACAGGTCGGACTTCGAGATCCCGGTGCCGATGTGCGGGTCGCGGGTGGTGGCGACGCCGGCGGCGGCCAGCCGGCGGGCGAGGATCGCGTCCAGCGGCATCGACATCGAGTCGCCGGTGACCAGCAGCGAGCGCAGCGGCCCGAGCTCGGGCTCGGGGAGGCCGAGCTCGCGCGGGGCGAACGCGTCGGGGCCGACCGGCGGGACCGCGCCGCCGCCCGCCCCGCCGGCGCCCGCGCCGGCCACGGGCGCGCTGGCGAAGGCGCCCTCGGACCCCACGTCGTCGTCGCCGCCCAGCCACGCGGTGGCGTCGTCCGTCCAGCCCGCGAACGGCAGCAGGTCGGCGAGCGCGCCCGCGGGCTTGCCGACGGCGAGCACGAGCGTGCGCTCCCAGCCGGGGTCCATCTGCTCGCCGGCGTCGCGGATCGACGGCCCCGCGCACAGCAGCACGATCACCGCGGCCAGGACGACGACGAGCACGCCGTCGCGCGCGCGGAAGCGGCGCGCCCGCACGTCGACGGGCGCGGCGGCGTCCGTCTCGAACGGCTGGCGCGAGGAGGCCCCCTCCACGCGCGGGATTGTGCCTCACCCGACGTGCGCCGGGGCCGGCGGGCGGTCGAGCGCGTGCTCGCCCTCGATGTCGATCCGCGGCAGCCACCGCGCCAGCCAGGCCGGCATCCACCAGGCCGCGCGCCCCAGCAGCGTCATCACCGCCGGCACGAGCAGGCAGCGCACGATCGTCGCGTCGATCGCGATCGCCACCGCGAGCCCGACGCCGAACTGCTTGACGATCGGATCGCCGTCGAGCACGAAGCTGGCGAAGACGCAGACCATGATGAGCGCGGCCGAGGTGATGACGCGGCCGGTGCCCGCGAGCCCGTCGACGACGGCCCGGGTCGGCCGGCGGGTCTGGTGGTAGCGCTCCTGGATCTGCGTCATCAGGAACACCTCGTAGTCCATCGAGAGCCCGAAGAGGATCGCGAACATCAGCAGCGGGACGAAGCTCACGATCGGGACCGCCTCGTCGAGGCCGATCAGCGACGCGCCGTGCCCCTCCTGGAAGACGAACGTGACGACGCCGTAGGCGGCCGCGACCGACAGGAGGTTCATCAGCGCCGCCTTCGCCGGCACGAGCAGCGACCGGAACGCGAGCATCAGCACGATGAAGCTGAGCCCGACGACGACCCCGATCATCTGCGGCAGCTTGTCGGAGATGCGGTCGGCCAGGTCGATGTAGGCCGCGGTCTGCCCGCCGACGCTGGCGGTCACGTCGGTGCCCTTCGTCGCCTTCGGGATCGTCGTGTCGCGCAGCTCGACCACGAGGTCGGAGGTGGCGTCCGACGACGGCGCCGACGTCGAGACCACCGTGAACAGCGCGGTGTCGCCGGCCTTGTCGAGCGTGGGCGGCGACACCGAGGCGACGCCGTGCGCCCCGGCGAGCGCCTTCGACAGCTTCGTCAGGCGCGGGTCGGTCGCCGGGTTGTCCGTCAGGTCGTCGGCGGCGGGCTTGGCGGGGGTGCCGAGCTGCGCGGCGACGAGCAGCGGCCCGTTGCTGCCCGGACCGAACCCGGCGGCCATGCCGTCGTAGGCCTGGCGGGCGGTCGTCGACTCCGGCATCGCGCCCACGTCGTTCTGGCCCAGCTCGAGCTGCAGCACCGGGATCGCCAGGACGGCGAGCACGACGGTGGCGGCGACGAGCGAGCGCCAGGGCCGGGCGACGACCCCCCGCGCCCACCGGGCCCAGCCGTGCGGATGATGGTCGTCGGGGTGCGCCCGTCCCAGCGGCACGCGCAGCGCGTCGATGCGCGGGCCGAGCACCCCCAGCAGCGCGGGCAGCAGCGTCGGGGCGGGCCCCCCCCCCCCCCCCCCCGCGCCCCCCCCCCGGTGCCCCCCGGGCGGGGGGCCCGCGGGGCGGGGCGCCCCACCCCCCGCCCCCCCGACGGCGACCCCGGCGGTGAGGCCGAGGTTGGTGACGAGCGGGATGCCGGCCAGGAGCAGCGACACGAGCGCGATCACGACGGTGGTGCCGGCGAACACGACGGCGCCGCCGGCGGTCGCGGTGGCCCGCGCGATCGACTCGCCCATCTCCATCCCGTCGCGCAGCTGCTGCTTGTGGCGGGTGACGATGAACAGGGCGTAGTCGATCCCCACGCCCAGCCCGATCATCGTCGCCAGCGTCGGCGCGATGCTCGGCACGTCGAGGACGAGTCCGAGGACGCTGATCAGCGCCAGCGTGCTGACGAGCCCCAGGATCGCGGTCACGATCGGCAGCGCCATCGCGGTCACGGTCCCGAACGCGAACAGCAGGATCACGACCGCCGCCGCCAGGCCGATCGCCTCGCTGATCTCGGTGTCGGGCTTGGAGAGCTGCTGCCCGGCGTAGCCGCCCAGCGAGACGTCGAGCCCGGCGGCGGTGGCGGGCGCCCCCGCGTCGAGGACCTGCTGCGCCTCGTCCTCGGTGAGGTCCGACGGACCGACGTCCAGGGTCACGGGGATGTAGGCGATCGTCTGGTCCTTGGAGATCAGCGCCGCCCCGTTCTGGCCGAACGGGTTGACCGCCTTCGTCACGTGCGGCACGGCGCGCACCGCGGTGACCGTCTGCTCGATCGCGTCCTTGTGCTTGCTGCCGGTGACCTTCTCCCCCTCCGGAGCCTGGATGACGAGCGGGTTGCTGCCGTTGGCCTGGTTGGGGAGCTTGGCCGTCAGGAGGTCGGTGGCCTGGGTCGACCCGGTCCCGGGCAGGCTGAGGTCGTCGCTGGTCTGATGGCCGGCGGCGGCGCCGAGCGCCACGAGGCCGGCGACGACGACGATCCACACGGCCAGGACGATGCGGGCGCGGCGTCCGCACAGGCGGCCCAGGCGGTAGAGCAGGGCGGGCACGGTCGCGCAGCCTGCCCGGCGGCGGCGCGCGCGCCAATGGAGGGGACCCGAGGGTTTGCCCCAGGGTTTGCGCTCAGCCGGGCTCGGCGGCGACGTTCAGCGCGGAGGCGAGCTGGAAGCGCGAGCGGATGCCGAGCTTGCGGTAGGCGCTCGTGAGGTGCAGCTCGACGGTCTTCTCCGTGACGAACAGCGTCTGGGCCACCTCGCGGTTGGTCAGCTCGCGCGCGGCCAGCTCGCAGACGCGCCGCTCGGCCGGGGTGAGCGCGTCGACGCCGCGCCGGTGCAGGCGCGGCGGGCGCCCGCCGCCGGCGCCGAGCTCGCCGTGGACGCGGTCGGCCAGCGCGACCGCGCCGCAGCGCTGGGCCTCCTCCAGGGCCAGCCGCAGGACCTCGCGGCCCTCGCGCCGGCGCCGGGCGCGCACGAGCGCGCCGCCCAGGTCGGCGAGCGCGTTGGCGGCCTCCAGCCGGGCCGGCGACCGCTGCGCGGTCGTGACCGCCTCCTCCAGCAGGGCGAGGCCCGCCTCGCCGCCCTCGGCCACGCCGGCCGCGCGCAGGGCCCGCGCGACCACGCGCGACGCGCCGTGCGCGCGGGCGCGCTCGAGGCCCTCGGCCGCAAGCCCGCGGGCCCGGTCGAGCTCGCCGAGCGCGACGAGCGCGGCCAC
>JADGIB010000264.1 GCA_019683665.1 Solirubrobacteraceae bacterium | reverse complement strand
CGCCTGCTCGGCGCCGGCCCGCTCGGCCTCCTCGGGCTGGTGCGTGCGCTCCTCGCGCTCCTCGGTGTCTGCGGACCGCTGGTCGCCCATGGCCTACCGCCCCTCGTCGACGACCTCGGCGTCGACGACGTCCTCGTCGCCCTCCGCCTCGGCCTGCGGCCCCGCGCCGTTGGCGCCGGCGCCCGCGGCGGCGGCCTGCTCGGCCTGGGCCTTCTCGTACATGGCCTCGGAGACCTTGTGGAAGGCCGACTGCAGCGCGGCGGTCTTGGCCTGGATGTCGGCCGCGTCCTCGCTCGTGAGCGACTCGCGGACCTCGCGGATCGCGCTCTGGATCTGCTCCTTGTCGGCCTCGCTCACCTGGTCGCCGAGGTCGTTGAGCTGCCGCTCGGCCTGGTAGGCGGCGTTCTCGGCCGCGTTGCGGGCCTCGGCCAGCTCGCGCAGGCGCCGGTCCTCGTCGGCGTGCGACTCGGCGTCGGCGACCATCCGCTGGATCTCCTCCTCGGACAGGCCCGAGCCCGCCTTGATCTCGATCTTCTGCTCCTTGCCCGTGCCGAGGTCCTTGGCCGACACGTTCAGGATGCCGTTCGCGTCGATGTCGAACGCGACCTCGATCTGCGGGACGCCGCGCGGCGCCGGCGGGATGCCGGTGAGCTGGAACTTGCCCAGCGACTTGTTGTAGGCGGCCATCTCGCGCTCGCCCTGGAGGACGTGGATCTCGACCGACGGCTGGTTGTCCTCGGCCGTCGAGAAGACCTCGGCCTTGCGGGTCGGGATCGTCGTGTTGCGCTCGATGAGCTTGGTCATGACGCCGCCCTTCGTCTCGATGCCGAGCGTCAGCGGGGTCACGTCGAGCAGGAGGACGTCCTTGACGTCGCCGGCGAGCACGCCCGCCTGGATGGCGGCGCCGACGGCGACGAC
The DNA here is from genome assembly GCA_019683665.1 of Solirubrobacteraceae bacterium. Classification (GTDB taxonomy): domain Bacteria; phylum Actinomycetota; class Thermoleophilia; order Solirubrobacterales; family Solirubrobacteraceae; genus Capillimicrobium. The sequence continues at coordinate 4,152 of JADGIB010000264.1, read as the reverse complement.
CTCGTCCGGGTTGACGCCGCGGTGCGGCTCCTTGCCGGTCAGCTCCTTGACCTTCTCCTGGACGGCCGGGACGCGGGTCATGCCGCCGACGAGCACGACGTGGTCGATGCGGTCGGCGCCCTTCTCCTTGGCGTCGTCGAGCGCCTGGCGCACCGGCGCCACGACGCGGTCGACGAGGTCGGCGGTCAGCTCGTTGAACTTCGCGCGGGTGAGGCGCTGGTCGAGGTGCTTGGGGCCGCTCTGGTCGGCGGTGATGAACGGCAGGTTGATCTGCGTCTCCTGCGCGGAGGAGAGCTCGATCTTCGCCTTCTCGGCCGCCTCGTAGAGGCGCTGGAGGGCCATCGGGTCCTGCGTCAGGTCGATGCCCTGGTCGCGCTTGAACTCCGACGTCAGCCAGTCGACGATCGCCTTGTCGAAGTTGTCGCCGCCGAGGTGGTTGTCGCCCGCGGTCGACTTCACCTCGAACACGCCGTCGCCGATCTCGAGGACGGACACGTCGAACGTGCCGCCGCCGAGGTCGAAGACGAGGATCGTCTGGTCGGTCTCCTTGTCGAGGCCGTAGGCCAGCGAGGCCGCGGTCGGCTCGTTGATGATGCGCTTGACCTCGAGGCCGGCGATCTTGCCGGCGTCCTTGGTGGCCTGGCGCTGGTCGTCGTTGAAGTAGGCCGGGACGGTGATGACGGCGCTGTCGACCGTCTCGCCGAGGTAGGCCTCCGCGTCGGCCTTCAGCTTCGCGAGGATCATCGCGCTGATCTCCGGCGGGCTGTACTGCTTGCCGCCCGCCTCGATGCGCGCGTCGCCGTTGGGGCCGGAGACGACCTTGTAGGGGACGATCGCCTCCTCCTCGCGCACCTCGGCCTCCTTGCGGCCCATGAAGCGCTTGACGGAGAAGATCGTGTTGCCGGGGTTGGTCACGGCCTGGCGCTTGGCCACGGTGCCGACCAGGCGCTCGCCGCTCTGCGTGAAGGCGACGACGGACGGCGTCGTGCGACCACCCTCGGCGTTCTCGATGACGGTGGGCTCACCGCCCTCCAGCACGGCCATGCAGGAGTTCGTGGTGCCCAGGTCGATGCCGATGGTCTTGCCCATGCGTTCTGAGTGCTCCCTCGTTCTTGCAAATGAAATCTGAGCCGGATTATGGCAGATTTTTCGCGCCGCTCCAAGGGCCGTCCGGGAGCATCGGCGCGGCGGGGGGCCCGCTTGCGTCCGCGGGCCGCGACCTGGACGGACGGGCGCGGGCGCGCCCCTCGGCGGCGGGCGGGCCCGGGTCGCGTCGCGCCGGGCCGCGCGCCGTGTGCGCATTGCGGCCGCTTGCGCGATATGCGAACATCGCCGCCGATGGACCGCCGGAGCCCCCGCTGATGGAGCTGCACGACGCGCTGGCCCGGCGCCGGGCGTGCCGGCGGTTCGCCCCCCGGCCCGTCGAGCGCGAGCTGCTCGACCGGCTCGCCGCCGCCGCGCACGCCGCGCCGACGGCGTCGAACGTGCCCTACCGGCAGGTCATGGTCGTCGACGACCCGCGGGTCATCCGCGCCGTCCGCCAGATCTCCCCGTCGCTGCTCGCCGAGCCGCCGGCCCTGATCGTGATCCTCACCGACGTCGAGCTCGCCGTGCGCCGCGTCGGCCCGATCGGCGAGGCCAGCTCGCTCATCGACAGCGGCGCCGCCGGCGAGAACGTCTGGCTGGCGGCGATCGACGCGGGCTTGGCCACCCAGTTCACGATGATCAGCACGATGCCCGGCATCCGGGTCGTGCTCGGGCTCCCCGAGCGGATGCGCGTCGACCTGATCATGCCCGTCGGCCACCCGGCCGAGGGCGAGCCGACCGGCCCGGTGCGGCGCCGCCGCCGCCCGATCCACCACGACCAGTTCGACGATGGCGCCTGAGCCCGGCGACGACCCCGTCTTCGACCTCGTCTGCCACCTCGTGGCGGCGGCGCGCGGCGCCCCCGCCGAGGGCGTCTACACCGCGAGCCTGCGGCTGATCCACGCCGCCGGCAGGCTCGCCGCCCTGCACGCCGACCGCTCCCCGTTCCTGCGCGAGCTGGCGGCCGCGATCGAGGCGGAGAGCAGCGCCGCGTACTTCGAGTCCGACGAGGCCTACGTCGCCTACCTCGACCGCGTGGTCACCGAGGTCGCGACCGAGGTCCGGCGGCGCAACGGCCTGCCGACGGGCTGACGCCGGCGGCGCCGCCGCGGCGCAACCGGCAGGAGAAGCGGAGCGCTCAGCTAGGGTCTCGCACCGGCACCGAGGTCAGGAGGGCACGGATGCACCGGGTGAGAGGGATGATCATCGTCGGTCTGGCGGCTGCGGCGGCAGCTCCGGCCGCGCACGCCGCGCCGGCCTGGATCCCGCCGGTCACCCTGGCGGACGACACGTCGAGCCCCGACAGCCAGAGGGCGGCGATGGGCCGCAACGGCGACGCCGCCGTCGTGTGGCGCGACAACGGCCGCGTGCACGTCGCGCTGAAGCCCCGCGGCGGGTCGTTCGGCGCGCCGGTCGACCTCACGCCCGGCGGCGCCGGCGACAACCCGGAGGTGGCGGTCGACGGCGCCGGCGGCACCGTCGTCGTGTGGGAGAGCGGCACGAGCCCGCGCCGGGTGCAGGCCGCGCTGCGGCCGCCCGGCGGCGCGTTCGGCGCGCCGGTCACGCTCAGCGACCCGGGCGCCGACGTCGTCCCGACGAGCGCGGTCGTGGCGATGAGCGCGGCGGGGCACGCCGTCGTCGCGTGGAGCGAGACGACCGACGGCGGCAGCACGCACGTCGTGCGCGCCGCGGTGCGCTCGCCGGGCGGGCCGTTCCAGAGCCCGGTCCAGCCGTCCGGCGCCATCGCGCCGCCGACCCCCCTGCCCCACGCCGCGATCGACGCGACCGGCGTGAGCACCGTCGTCTGGTACGACGGGACCCGGGTCGACGAGGGCACGATCCAGCCCGACGGCACCTTCTCCACCGGCACCGTGGCGGCCTCCGGCGGGCCGGACCCGCGGGTGGGCATGAGCGACGGCGGCGAGACCGTCGTCGTGTGGAAGGGCGCGTCCAACCGGCTCGTCCCGGCGATCCGCGCGACCACCACCGCGCCGTTCGTCACCGACGCGCCGATCTCCGACACCGGCGCGGCCCTGCCGGCGCTCGCCACCGCGCCCGACGGCACGACGACCGTCGCGTGGACGACGCTCGGGCCGGCCCCGGGGCCATCCGCGTCCACGCGGCGACGCGCCCGGCCGGCGGCGCGTTCGGCGGCGCCGACGCGATCTCGGCCGACGGCGAGACCGCGAGCGGACCGGCGGTCGCCGTGGGCGGGACGGGGACGTCGATCGTCGGCTGGACGCTGAACCTCACCACCCCGCAGGCCGCCGTGCGCCCGGCAGGCGGCGCGTACGGGCCCGCGGTGTCCCTCCCGGCCGGGTTCACGTTCACGACGGCCGCGGTCGCCGCCGACGGGGCGGGCAACGGGCTCGCCGCGTACACCGACGGGGTCGGCGCCGGGACCAAGGTCGTGGTCGCCGGCTACGACGCGGTCGCCCCCGTGATCGACGCGCTGCACGTGCCGGCGGCCGGGACCGCCGGGACGCCGGTGGCGATGTCCGTCGACGCCTTCGACGAGTGGGGCTGGACGGCGACCTGGGACTTCGGCGACGGCGCGACCGCCACCGGCGCCTCGGTCGCGCACGTGTACGAGCCCGGCGACCACGCCGTCACCGTCACCGTCACCGACCCGGCCGGCCAGACCGCGACCGCCGGCCCGGTGACCGTCCGCGTCGCCGCCGCCCCGCTGGCGCCGGCCGCGCCGCAGGTCGAGACCGGCGCGGCGACCGACGTCGCCGCCACAACCGCGCGGCTGCACGGGCGGGTCGCCGCCGGCGCGGCGCCGGCCGACTGGTGGTTCGAGATCGGGCCCACGACCGCGTACGGCAGCCGGACCCCGGCCCGGGTCGAGGTCGCCGGCGGGTCGCAGCACGTGGCGGCCGACGTCGGCGGCCTGACGCCCGGCACGACCTACCACTACCGGCTCGTCGCGCGCGGGCCCGGCGGCGAGGTCGCCGGCGAGGACCGCACGCTGACGACGGCGGGCGGCCCCGCGCCGCCGCTCCCGGCGCCCGCCCCCCGGCCGGGCGCGCCGGCGGCGGGGGCCGGCCCCGCGCCCCCGGGGGG
>JADGIB010000017.1 GCA_019683665.1 Solirubrobacteraceae bacterium | reverse complement strand
GGGCGGGGCCGCGAGCCCGGCGAGCATCCGGTCCAGCTCGCCGGCGAGCGCGTCGCACAGCTCGGGGACGCCGCGGGCGGCGGCGCGGCGGACGCGGCCGAGCGCGGGCGGCGGCTCGTGCGGCCACAGCGCGAGCGCGTCCGCGGCGGTCTCGGCGCCGGCGCGGCGGACCTCGCGCTCGAGGTGGTCGACGGCCCGCGGGTCGCGCTGGGCGCCGGGGCCGCGCAGGTGGGCGAGCAGGTCGGCGGCGGCGCCGTCGAGGAGGGCGGCGCGCAGGAGCCCGACGAGCGCGCGGCCGGCGGGCAGCTGCCCGAGGCGAACCGTGCGCCGCAGCGCGAACGGGACCCCGAACGCGGCCAGCGTGCGCTCCAGCAGCGGCGCGGCGTCGTCGAGGGCGCGCACGACGATCGCGATCTCCTCGGCCGGGATCCCGGACCGGACGAGCGCGAGCGCCTCGGCGGCGACGAGCTCGGCCTCGGCCCGCTCCCCGCCGGCCGACAGGAGCGTGACCGCGTCGCCGGGGTCGACGGGCGGCGCGCCGTCGCCGGCGTCCTCGAACAGCCGCCGCTCGAGCGCGTGCAGCGCGGCGCGCGAGGCCGGCGCGTAGTAGCGGTCCTCGGGCTCCATCTCGATCCGCCGCACGGCGAGCGGCTCGAGGTCGGCGACGGTGCGGGCGCGGCCGGCGAACGCGTCGCGCCCGCGCTCGAACGTCAGCGACACCCACACCTCGGCGTCGACGCCGATCGCCAGCGCGTCGACCGCCTCGCGCTGGAGCGGGGTGAGGTCGTCGAAGCCGTAGAAGAACACGGGCGTGGCGCCCCACCGGCGCGGCGTCTCGCGCAGCGCGTCGAGGGCGGCGAGCGCCCACAGGGTCCGGTCGGGGCGGCCGAGGCGGTCGAGCGCGTCGCGGTAGCCGCGGTAGAGCGCGGCGACGTCGGCGCCGTAGGCGGCCCGGCCGGGGTCGTCGCCGGCCCAGGCGCGCAGCCCGGCCGCCAGCCGGCCCGGGTCGACGCGGGCGGCCTCGATCTCGTCGCAGAGTGCGAGGGCGGCGGCGGCGAACCCGGGGGTGCGGGCGGAGTCGGCCAGGGCCTGCGGCCGGGCCCGGGCGACGACGGCGGCCATGACCCGCCGGCGCGCCGTCTCCCCCAGCGGCCGCGCCTCGACCCCGGCGCGGGCGGCGACCTCGTCGAGCAGGCCGGCGAACGTCCGCACCCGCACGCCGACGACGATCCCCTCGTCGGCCAGCTCGCGGCGGTAGCGGTCGACGTCCTCGACGGTCGGGACGACGAGGAGCGGGTCGCGGTCGATCGCCGCGCGCACGCCGTCGAGGACGGCGCGGGCCTTCGCCGAGTTCGCGGGGCCGGTGACGAGCGTGAGCGGCACGGACGCCCCATCGTCGCGCACCCAGGGGACGGCGCCGCGCGCGAGGGGACTCCCCGATGCGCAGCCGCCGGTGCGCCCCGTACCCTGGCGCGATGCCTCACCGCCTGTCCCTCCTCACGCTCGCGTCCTGTCTCCTGCTCGCCGCCCCGGCGACCGCCGCCACCTACAAGGGCACGGCCGCGGGCTCCGCCGTGACCCTCGCCGTCAAGGGCAAGCGGGTGACCAAGGTCGACGCCGCGATCCCGGTCGTGTGCGTCGCGACGTCGGGGACGGGCGGCACCCGCGCCGGCATCGAGCGCTTCACCCCGTCGGGCGCGTTCACGCTCGGCGCCGGCGACCAGACCGTCAGCGAGCTGCGCCGCAGCGCGGTCGTCAACCGCGACGTGACGATGAACCAGCACTTCGAGGGCGTCCGCCGCGGGCGGACGATCACCGGCACGCTGTCGGTGAACTACTCGACGAGCGACTTCGACGTGTTCACGATGACGACGACGATCACCGTCTGCGACGGGTCGGCGAGGTTCACGGCGAAGCGCCGCTGACGGCGAGCAGCCGCTCCAGCAGCCGGAGCGTCGCCTCCGGCTGGTCGTGGCCGACGAGATGCCCGGCCTCGGCCAGCTCGACGACGGTCAGCCGGTCCGCCGCCGCGCCCGCCGCGGCGGCGATCCGGTCGGCCAGCCAGCGGCCGCTGACCGGGTTGACGATCCAGTCGCGGCCGCCGAAGACGATCGTGACCGGCACCCCGGCCCGCAGCGCCGCCGCGTACGGGGCGTTCGACGGCGGCCGGTCGCGGAAGCTCAGCGCGACGGAGACGGCGAAGTCGGCGAAGCGCCACGGGCGCCGCGCCGGGATGCCGCCGCCCAGCCACGCCCGCGTCCGCGGCGCGTCGAGCAGCGCGGTGAGCTTGCGCTGGTCGTAGCACCAGGGCGGGAAGCCGCCGCTGGGCCGGCACGGCAGCCGCACGTCGTACGGGTTCGGCGAGAAGCCGAGATGGCGGCGGACGAGGCCGCCGGCCGGGAACTCGAGCCCGTCGAGCGGCATCGGGACGCGGACGCCGCGCAGCGCGCGCGGCACCCGCGGGCCGCGGCCGAAGCGCAGCACGCCGGTGCGCATCGGGGTCAGCGCCGACTCGGCCTGCAGCGCGGCGCGGGAGCCGGGCGCGCCCGGCGCGCAGGCGCCCGCGGGCACGAGCCCCATCCGGCACAGCGCGGCCCGCTCGGTCCACGCGGGCGCGGCGCCGGCGGGGCCGAGCGACGGGGCCTCGAGGAACACGCCGGCGAAGCGGTGCGCGCCGCCCTGTCCGGCGAGCAGGCGGCGGGTCAGCTCCGACAGGTACGCGCCGGCGAACGACTCGCCGGCCACGACGAGCGGCCGGTCGGCGAGCTCCGGGTGGCGGCGGTCGAAGGCGCGCAGCCAGGCGACGAGGTCGCGGCCCGCGGCCCGCAGCGTCGTCACGTACGGGGCGCGGCCGTGCGAGAAGCCGGTGTGGCGCGGCTGGTCGAGGTAGACGACGTGCGCGAGGCGGTGGAACGACCACGGGTTCGGGCGCACCCGCGGCGTCCCGGGCGCGAACGGGTCCTCCAGCAGCCAGGGCCCGTTGCCGACGAACGCCGGCGACAGCGACGACGCGCCCGGGCCGCCGGCGAGGTAGAGGACGAGCGGCGCGGCCGGGTCGGCGGCGCGGGCGAGCAGGTGGTAGAAGCGCACGCCGGGCGCGACCCGCAGCGTCTCCCCGGCGATCGCGGGGTCGCGCGGCGGCAGCTGCGGTGCGGCGGCGCGGGCGCCCGCGGCCGGGAGCGCGGCGGCGGCGAGCGCGAGAACGGCGGCGAGGGCGAGGGCGATTCGGCGCGGCACGGGCGGCATCGTGCCCGATCAGCCGCGGCGATGTCGCCGTCAGGACGCCTCGAACCGCCGCACGACGTCGGCCGGGGCACGCGCCGCCCGCTCCCCCAGCAGCCGGGCCCGCGCCCGCTCGCGCCGTCCGGCTACGCCGCCTCCGCGGGAGCCGACGGCGCGGCGCCGGCCTCCGGCACCGTCTCCTCGTCGGGCGGCTTGGCGCCCTCCTTGGCCCACGGCTCGTCGAACTCGACCCGCCAGCGGCCCTCCGGCGTCTGCTCGAGCGCGAGCCGCGCCCGGAACGAGCGGCCGGCGCGGCTGCGGAAGCCGGTGACCGGCCGCGCCGTGTAGCCGGCCTTCACGAGCTCGCGCACGACGGCGGGCGGCAGCGTCTTGCCCGCCTTCGCCTTCCAGATGACGAACCCGCAGCCTGGGTCCTCGCGCGACCAGCACGAGTAGCCCTTGCGGTTCTCGACGATGTCGCGCCCGCACACCGGGCACGGCCCGAGGTTCGCGCGCGGGATGCGCACGTCCTTGAGCTTCTCGTCGAGCATGTGGACGGTCTCGCCGGCGAACTTCGCGATGTCGGCCATGAACTTCGGCCGCGAGTCCTCGCCGGTCTCGATCTTCGCCAGCCGGGCCTCCCAGTCGCCGGTCAGCGACGGCGACGTGAGCGGGTGGTTGTCGAGCAGGCGGATGACGTTCAGGCCCTTCTCGGTGCAGACGAGCGAGCGGCCGTCGCGCTCGACGTAGCCGACGTCGATGAGGCGCTCGATGATCGCGGCGCGGGTCGCCGGGGTGCCGATCCCGGAGTCCTTCATCGCCTCGCGCAGCTCCTCGTCCTCGACGAGCTTGCCGGCGGTCTCCATCGCGGCCAGCAGCGACGCGTCGCTGTAGCGGCGCGGCGGCTTGGTCTCCTTGCGGTCGGAGGCGACCTCGAGCGTGTCGACCTCCTCCCCCTGCTCCAGGCGCGGGAGCTGCTGCTCGCGGCCCTCGTCGTCGTCGGCCCCCTGGTCGCCGTCGGCGAGCTCGCCGTAGACGCCGCGCCAGCCGGGCACGACGAGCACCTTGCCGCGGGTGCGGAACACGTGCTCGGCCACGGTCGTCTCGACGCGCGTGTTCTCGAAGACGGCCTCGGGGTGGAAGACGGCGAGGAAGCGGCGGACGACGAGGTCGTAGATGCGCCGGTCGTCGTCGCTCATCTTGTCGACCCGGTGCTCGGCCCGGGTCGGGATGATCGCGTGGTGGTCGCCGACCTTGTCGTCGGCGACGACGCGGGCGAGCGGCAGGAGGTCGAGGCCGGTGACGTACTCGGCCGCGGCGCGGTAGTCGGGCTGGGCGCCGAGCAGCTGCGCGGTCGGCTTGATCTCGGCGACCATGTCGCTCGTCAGGTAGCGGGAGTTCGTGCGCGGGTACGTGAGCGCCTTGTGCTCCTCGTAGAGGCGCTGGGCGGCGGCGAGCGTGCGGCGCGCGCTGAAGCCGAAGCGGGTGTTCGCGTCGCGCTGCAGCGACGTGAGGTCGTAGAGGAGCGGCGCCTTCTCGGTGCGCCTGGTCTTCTCGAGCTTCGTGATCGTGCCGCGGCGGCCGCGGACGGCCTCGACGATCGCCTCGGCCGCCTCGGCGGCGGGGACGCGCGGCTGGGCGCCGGCGTGGTAGCGGCCCTCGTAGCGGCGGCCGCCGTCGGCCTCGAACGTCGCGTCGACGATCCAGTACGGCTCGGGCTCGAAGGCGGCGATCTCCTCCTCGCGCCGGGCGAGGATCGCCAGCGTCGGCGTCTGGACGCGCCCGAGCGACACGGCGCCGTCGAAGCTGGAGCGCAGCCGGATCGTCGCGGCGCGGGTCGCGTTCATGCCGACGATCCAGTCGGCCTCCGAGCGCGAGCGGGCCGCCTGCTCGAGCGTCGCCAGCTCGGACGCGTCGCGGAGGTTGGCGAACGCGCGCTCCATCGCCTGCTTCGTCATCGACGACAGCCACAGGCGCTTGACCGGCTTCGTCGCGCCGGCCTTCTCGTACAGGTAGGCGAAGATCAGCTCGCCCTCGCGCCCGGCGTCGCAGGCGTTGATGACCGTGTCGACGTCGTCGCGCTTGAGCTGCTGGGAGACGACCGACATCTGCTTGCGCGAGCGCTCGTCGCGCACGACGAGCTTGAAGCGCTCGGGCACGATGGGCAGGTCGCTCATCTTCCACTTCTTGTACTTCGGGTCGTACTCGTCGGGCTCGGCGAGCTGGACGAGGTGGCCGACCGCCCACGTGATGACGTGCTCGGGACCCTCGAGATAGCCCTCGTGCTTGGCGAACGGGCCGGGCAGGACGCGCGCGATGTCGCGCCCGACGGACGGCTTCTCGGCGATGACGAGGGTCTTGGCCATGAGCGGCGCAGCGTAGCGAGGCGGGACGGACGGGGCGCCCGCCCCCGGGTCACCCGGCGCAGGCGCCGGTCGAGACGGGGCCGACCGCCTCGCCGAGCGCCCGCTCCACGACCGCGTTCGGGACGGCGTACCCGCCGCGCGGCCCGGAGCCGACGGTGGCGGCGAACACGGTGCCGACGACGCGGCCGTCGGCGTCGACGAGCGGGCCGCCGGAGTTGCCGTGGCGGACCCGCCCGCGCAGCGGCAGGACGCGCCGGGTGACGGGGCCGCGGCCGTAGGCGTCGTCGGTGCGGGCGACGCGCTCGGCGCCGACGCGGGCCGGACGGACGTCGTAGGGGCCGTTCTCGGGGAAGCCGAGCAGCGCCGCCTCGGTGCCGGCGGGGACCTCGACGCGCATCGGCAGGCCCGGCCCCTCGAGCCCGTCGACGCGCAGGACGGCGATGTCGTTGCGCGGGTCGAAGGCGACCGCGGTCGCGCGCAGCCGCGGCCCGCGCCCGCCGACCTGGACGGTCGTGTCCTCCTGGCCGGCGACGACGTGCGCGTTCGTGACGACGAGGCCGTCGCCGGCCATCCAGCCGGAGCCCTCGACGCCGAGCCCGCACGCGGTGCCGAGCACCTTCACGACCGAGGCGGCCGCCGCCTGCACGCCGGCGGCGCGCGCGATCGCGGCGCGCGGCGCCGGGACGTCGGGGCCGGGCCCGGCGATCGTCGGCAGCGGGTCGAAGCGCGCGAGCGCGTTGAGGATCGGGCCCGACGGGGGCAGCAGCTCGTTCAGCGTCCGCAGCACCGAGGAGCGCTGGGCGTGGAGGCGCAGCTCGCGCTGGCCGAGCGACTGCAGCGCCACCGCGCCGGCGAGCCACACGAGGCCGAGCGCGACGGCCGCGCTCAGCAGCGCGCCGAGGGCGCCGTCGACGGTCGTGAAGCCGGGGATGCGGCGCGCGCCGCTGCGCAGCCGGTAGGCGACGCCGGAGAAGCCGGCGGCGAGGATCGACCCGACCCCGATCGCCCCGACGAGCGCGAACAGCGGCGCGTACGGGGAGGCCGAGCCCTCGCTGAGCAGCAGCGGGGCGAGGCGGGCGCCGGCGACGGCCCCGGCCCCGAAGCCGAGGAGCGAGAGGGCGCCCACGACGAAGCCGCGCACGTAGCCGATCGCGGCGCCGGCGAGCACGAGGACGACGATGATCCAGTCCAGGCGGGTCACGCAGCGGGCTATCCAAGCGCATCATCTACCGTTCCGGGCCTGTGAAGGGTCGGAGACAGCGGCGGGGACGGTCGCGATGGCGTCGCATCGCGCCGCTGGCGGGGGCCGCCGTGCTCGCCTTCGGAGCGGGTGCGGTCCTCGGCGGGAGACACGTCCCCGAGTCGGAGCACGTTGCAGAGCGGTTCGCGGCCGCGTGGGCGGCCGGCGACTACGCGCGCATGTACGCGCTCACCGACGCGAAGGCGCACGGGCGCTCGCTGCGCGACTTCACCAGCGCCTACCGCGATGCGGCCGCGATCGCGACGGCGCGGCGCGTGCGGTTCGGCGACAGCCGCGACGCCGGCGACAGCGTCGTCGCGATCCCGGCCGTCGTCGAGACCGTCGCGTTCGGGACGGTCCGCCAGGAGCTGCACGTGCCGGTGACCGAGATCGACGGCGAGGCGCGCGTGGCCTGGAGCCCGGCGCTCGTCTTCCCGGGCCTGCGCGAGGGCGAGAAGCTGCACCGGCGGACGGCGCTGCCGCCGCGGGCGGCGCTGCTGGCCCGCGACGGCACGCCGCTGGCGCGCGCCCCCGACGGGGAGCCGGTCCCGGCGATCGCGGCGTCGATCGTCGGGGAGCTCGGGCCGGTCCCGGCCGAGCGGGAGGCGGAGCTGCGCGCGCTCGGGGTGCCGCGCGACGCGCAGGTCGGCCTCACCGGGCTGGAGCGGATGCTGGAGGACCGCCTGCGCGGGCGGGCCGGTGGCGTCCTGCTCGCCGGGGAGCGGCTGCTGGGGACGAAGCCGCCCCAGCCGGCGCCGGCGGTGCGCACGACGATCGACCCGGAGGTCCAGGAGGCGGCGGTCGCCGCGCTCGGGGACCGCCTCGGCGGGATCGTCGCGCTGCAGCCCCAGACGGGCGAGGTCCTCGCCGCCGCCGGGATCCCGCTGTCGGGCCTGCAGCCGCCGGGGTCGACGTTCAAGATCATCACGCTCGTCGCCGGCCTCGAGGCGGGCGTGGCGAAGCCGTCGGACACGTACCCGGTCGAGACCCACACGACGCTCGAGGGCGTCACGCTCGAGAACAACAACGGCGAGGCGTGCGGCGGCACGCTCGAGCAGTCGTTCGCGCACTCGTGCAACTCGGTCTTCGCGCCGATGGGCGTGAAGGTCGGCGCGGAGCGGCTCGTGGCGACGGCGCGGCGGTTCGGCTTCGACCAGAACCCGGGGATCCCGGGCGCCGCGACGTCGACGCTGCCGCCGGCGGGCGAGATCGGCGACGACCTCGCGCTCGGCTCGACCGCGATCGGCCAGGGCCGCGTCCAGGCGACGGCGCTGACGATGGCGCTCGTCGCGGCGACGATCGCGATGGACGGCCGCCGCCCCCGCCCGACGCTCGTCCACGGCCAGCGGCTCGGCCACGCGCCGGTGACCGACGCGCGGACCGCGCGCCAGGTCGGGCGGATGATGCAGGCGGTCGTCACGTCGGGGACGGGCACGGCCGCCGCGATCCCGGGCGTGGCGGTGGCGGGCAAGACCGGCACCGCCGAGCTCGAGGACACCCGCCCCGCCCCCGGCAGCGGCGAGACGACGCCGGTCGTCGACGACGAGCCCGACACCGACGCCTGGTTCGTCGCCTACGCGCCCGCGAAGGGCAGGCCGAAGGTGGCGGTCGGCGTCATGCTCGTCCGCGCCGGCTCGGGCGGCGCGGTCGCGGCGCCGGCGGCGCGCCAGGTGCTCGAGGCGGCGCTGTAGCGGGGCCGCCCGGCTCGGGCCGACCGCCCGCCCCCCCAGACGACGTGTGGCACCTGGCATCGGAGGGGTCGATGCCAAGTGCCACACGTGGACGGCGAAACGGGTCACGGCGCCGCGAACCAGGCGCACGGACCCGAGCCCGCGGGGCGAGCGCCCGCTGAGGGAACCCGGTCCCCAGGGCCGGCGCTCCCCCTAGACGTCCAGGTCGACCGCGGCCTCTTCCGGCGTGCCCTCGGCGGCGTGGATGCGCAGCTCGAGCGGCCGGTTGTCGAACGAGTCGTTCTTGACCTTGAACAGCAGCAGCCCGCCGTTGACGGTCGGGTTGTTGGCGGCCGCGCTGTTCATCGGCGGGTTCTGCTCGCCGGCCTCGACCTCGGCGGGCCGGTAGGCGAACACGTTGTCCTCGCCGAGCTGGATCGGCCGGTAGACGGTGTCCTGGGTGTCGACGATCTCGAACTCGGTGGCCGACGGGTGGGCCTCGTCGCTCTCGTTGAAGGCGGTGACGAAGACCGCGAACCAGCTCTCGTCCGGCCCGAGCTCGCGCTCGAACTCCGGCACCTGGACGAGGTACGACCGGTCGGTGACGTCGTTCGGGTTCAGCTGGCGCGAGATCTGGACCTGGTAGGTCAGGCCGCCGACGTTCAGGTACGAGCCCTCGGTGTGACCGTGGGTGACGACCTCCTGCTTGTTGCCGCACGCGGCGAGCGGCAGGGCGAAGGCGGACACGGCGGTGAGGGCGAGGACGCGTCGAAGCTTCATGCGGGGCCGGATGCTAGTCCAAGGAGGGGGTTCAGCGTCCTGCGATGGTGGCCCGCTGCCCGCGGTCCTCCCCGTACTCGAGGATCGAGCGCAGGCGGCGCATCGCCTTCGTCGCGCGGCGCTTGAACCAGCGGCGGAAGCCGAGCGACTCGACGAGGCGGTCGGCGAGCTTCTCGGTGCGCGTCTCGAGGGTGAACTCGACGCGCGTGCCGCCGGCGGTCGGCTGCAGCTCGTACACGGCCCGCAGGGGGACGCGGTTGAACTTCCCGCCGCGGCCCGCGTGGACGATCCGCCACGGCTCCTGGACGTCGATCATGGTGACGTCGGCGTAGCGGAAGCGCGGGACGCCCGGGACCCCCTTCATGGCGAAGCGCGCCCCGGCGCCCTTCCCGACGGTGTTCTCGCGGGTGAGGCGCCAGTCGACCAGGTAGTGGTCGCTGAACTCGGGGTGGTTGGCGATGTCGACGAGGTAGGCGAAGACCTCCTCGCGGGGGCGGGCGATGGTCGTGTGGACCGTGACGGGCTCCATGTCGGGGCCGGATTCTAGGACGCCCGGCCCCCGGCGGCCCGGCGGCGCCTCGACGCTCAGGCCGCGACCCGCTGCACGGCGCGCACGGCGTGCCCGTGCTCGCAGTGGCGCACGACCTCGACACGGGCGTCGGAGACGCGCTCGAGCGGGCGGCACAGCTCGCACAGCAGCAGCCCGTCGTCGTAGCGGTGCACGCGCTCCCCGGTCAGCGGGGTGCGCCCGCAGGTCGCGCAGCGGTCGCGGTCGTCGCTGAGCGCGACCACGCTCTTGCGCACGAAGTGCTGGCCCAGATCCGTCCGGCGGCGTCGCATGGCTCGTCGGTTCGCCCCCGGGCGCCGGAATCCTCCCGGCCGCGCCGCGACGGGTTGGCGCGGCCGCGGCTTGGGCGCGGTCCGGGGGTGCGTTAGGATCGATCGCAACGATCCCGAGGGAGAGGCGGGAGAGATGGACTCAGTGGTGACGGGCACGCTGGCCGGCACCGGATCGTTCCGGTGCGACGGCTGCGGGTTCGTCGTGACGCTGACCGCGGAGGACGCCGTGCCGGACTGTCCCCGCTGCGGCGGGCGGCAGTTCCAGCGGGCCTCGCTGTTCGGCGCCGCCGGCGAGGGCCGGTTCGCGCGCGACACGACGCCGGCGCGCCCCGCGGACGAGCGCGCGCGCTGGCTGGAGCGCGCCCGGGCGCTGGCCGCGGCGCCGGGCGAGTACCTGGCCTTCGAGGAGGGCGGCGAGATCCGCCTCGTCCCGCTCACGCGCGAGTGGACCCGGATCGGGCGGTCGCTGGCGGCCGACATCCGCTTCGACGACCCGACCGTGAGCCGCCGCCACGCGCTCCTGGTGCGCCAGGCCGACGGCGTGCGCATCCTCGACGACCGCAGCCTCAACGGCGTGTTCGTCAACGGCGAGCGCGTCGACTGGCGCGTCGTCCACGACGGCGACGAGATCCTCGTCGGGCGCTACCGCATCGCGTTCCTCGAGGTGGCCGAGACGCCGTCGCCGCTGGAGGCGGCGGCGGAGCGCGCCACGTGATCGCCACCGGGGCGCGCGGTCGGTAGATTTCGCGCGCTCCGATGGCCGACGCGATCGCGGTTCTCTCTCAGAAGGGCGGGACGGGCAAGACGACGACGGTGCGGACGCTGTCCGACGTCCTGCGCCGCTGCGGGCTGCGGGTCCTGGCCGTCGACCTCGACCCGCAGGGCAACCTGTCGGACTACTTCGACGTCCCGCCCGACGCGTCCCCGACGATCGCCGAGGTCCTCACCGGCGGCGCGAGTCTGCGCGACGCGATCCACGACGACGTCGTCCCGGCCGCGCTGTCGCTCGCCGAGGCGGAGCTGCAGCTCGCCGGGCGGATGGGCCGCGAGCTGGCGCTGAAGCGGGCGCTGCGCGACGTCCGCGACGACTACGACCTCGTCCTCGTCGACTGCCCGCCGTCGCTGGGCCTGCTCACGGTCAACGGGGTCGTCGCCGCCGACCACGCGCTCATCAGCGCCGAGGCCCAGCACTTCGCGCTCCAGGGCGTCGTCCAGGTCCTCGACATGCTCGACGTCGCCCGCGACCTCCACAACGAGCGCCTGAACTGGCTCGGGGTGGTGCTGAACGTCGCCGACATGCGCACGGTCCACTCGCGCGAGACGTACGCGGCGCTGAAGGAGGAGTACGGCGACGAGGTCTTCGAGACGACGATCCGCGCGTCGATCGCCTACGCGGAGTCGGCCGAGCGCGGCGTCTCGATCCTCGACCACCGCCCCGACCTCGGCGCCGACTACGTCGCGCTCGCCGGCGAGGTCCTGCAGCGGCTCGGCGGCTTCGACGCGGCCCGCCGCCGCCTGCGCCGGCTCTCCGCGTAGGCGCTACAGCTCGCGGACGTCCGCGCCGGCCGGCTCGAACGCGGCGCGGTGGACGGTCGCCCAGCCCTCGGCCCGCTCGCGCAGCCGCGCGGCGACCGCCGCGGTCGCCTCGACGTGCGTCCACACGAGGACGGTCGGCCCGGCCCCGGAGATCGTCGCCCCGAGCGCCCCGAGCGAGCGGGCGTCCTCGACGAGCCCGGCGCTGCGCGGGTACAGGTGGGCGCGGTGCGGCTGGTGGAGGCGGTCGGCGAGGCCGCGGGCGACGAGGTCGAGGTCGCCGCGGGCCAGCCCGAGCATGAGCAGCGCCGCGTGGGCGGTGTTGAAGACGGCGTCGGCGACCGGGACGGCCTCGGGCAGGACGGCCCGCGCGCTCGCGGTCCCGACCGCCTCGCCGGGGACGACGACGAGCGCCTCCAGCGCCGACGGCGGGTCGAGGCGGACCGCCGTCCCGTCGGCGCAGACGACGACGCCCCCGTGGAGCGCGGCGGCGACGTTGTCGGGGTGCCCCTCGAGCTCGGTGGCGATCGCGAGCACGTCGGCGCCGAGCTCGTAGAGGTGGTCGGCGGCGGCCAGGCCGGCGACGATCGCGGCGGCGCTGGAGCCGAGACCGCCGGACATCGGGATCGTCGACCGCACCCGGAACGTCAGCCCGTCGGCCGGGTGCAGGCGCTCGAAGGCGCGGACGAGCAGGTTGGAGCGGTCGCGCGGGACGTCGAGGTCGGTCTCGACCGCGAACGTCCCGGTCTCCTCCACCTCGAGCTCGAGGTGGAAGGCGAGCGCCGCCGCGAACGTGTCGAACCCGGGGCCGAGGTTCGCGCTCGACGCGGGCACGCGGATGAGGCGGCGGCGGTGCATCCCGGCCCCTATCCGAGCACGGCCGCCTCGAGCGCGCCGAACTCGGCCGGGCACGGCACGACGCCGCCCGCCCGGTCCAGCGCGGTCTGCGGGTCCTTCAGGCCGTTGCCGGTCAGCACGCACGCGATCCGCGCGCAGCCGTCGGCCCCGTACTTGAGCAGGCCCGCGACCGACGCGGCCGACGCCGGCTCGCAGAAGACGCCCTCGCGGGAGGCCAGGAACGCCCACGCGTCGAGGATCTCCTCGTCGCTGACGGCGCGCACGGCGCCGCGCGAGGCGGTCATCGCCGCCATCGCCTCCTCCCAGCGGGCCGGGTTGCCGATCCGGATCGCGCTGGCGACCGTCTCCGGGCGCTCGACCGGGCGGCCGAGCACGAGCGGCGCGGCGCCCTCGGCCTGGAAGCCGAACAGGCGCGGGCTCGCGCCGCGCTCCTGGAAGCCCTTCCAGTAGGCGGTGACGTTGCCGGCGTTGCCGACCGGGATGCAGAGCGCGTCGAGCTCGCCGTCGAGGTCCTCCAGCAGCTCGAACGCCGCCGTCTTCTGGCCCTCGAGGCGGAACGCGTTGACGGAGTTGACGAGCGCGATCGGGTGCTCGTCGGCCATCCGCCGCACGAGCCGCAGCGCCTCGTCGAAGTTCCCCTGCAGCGCGATGACCCGGGCCCCGTAGACGAGCGCCTGGGCGAGCTTGCCGGTCGCGATCCTGCCCTCCGGGACGATCACGACGCCGCGCATCCCGGCCCGGGCCGCGTACGCGGCGGCGCTGGCGGCGGTGTTGCCGGTCGACGCGCAGATGACGGTCGAGGCGCCCTCGCGCAGCGCGGCCGACACCGCGCAGCACATGCCGCGGTCCTTGAACGAGCCGGTCGGGTTGAGGCCCTCGAGCTTCAGCCACACGTCGGCGCCGACGCGCTCGCTGAGCGCGGGGGCGTGGACGAGCGGGGTCGAGCCCTCCCCCATGCTGACGACCGGGTCGTCGGGGCCGAACGGCAGGTCGGCGCGGTAGCGCTCGATGAGGCCCACGGATCTGGTCATCTAGACGCCGAACTCCTCCTCGACAACGCGGATGAAGCGCGGGCGGGCGCGCATGAAGTCGAGCCGCGAGATCTCGTCCACGGCGGCGAAGAAGCGCGACTCGGCGACGCGGTGGACGACCATCACGAGGCGCGCCTGCTCGCCGAGGCCCTTCTGGACGACGGACTTCACCGACACGCCCTGGGAGCCGAGCGCGTCGGCGACGCGGGCCAGGACCCCGGGCCGGTCGTCGACCTCGAGGTGCAGGTAGAAGGCCGACTCGACGTCGGTGACGATCTCCAGCCGCTGCGACGTCTCCGGGGTCGAGGCGGGCGGGATCATCGCGCTGATGACGTCGCCGAGGACGGCGCTCGCCGTCTGCGGCCCGCCGGCGCCCGGGCCCGACAGGGTGATCTCGGTGATCGCCGGCGACTCGATCGTCACCGCGTTGAACGGACCGTTGACCGAGGCGAGCGGGTGGCCGGCGTAGAGGAACGCCGGGTGGACGCGCACGCTCAGGCCGCCGTCGATGCGCTCGGCGGTGCCGATGAGCTTCAGGCCGAGGCCGAGGTCGCGGGCGTACTCGAGGTCGTCGGGGGTGATGTGCTCGATCCCCTCGTAGGCGACCTGGTCGAGGTGGACGGGGGTGTCGAAGGCCAGGCGGGCGAGGATCGCCATCTTCGCGGCGGCGTCGGCGCCGTTGACGTCCTCGGTCGGGTCGGCCTCCGCGTAGCCGAGCCGCTGCGCCTCGGCCAGCGCCTCCTGGAACGTCTGGCCGGTGCGGGCCATCTCCGACAGGATGAAGTTCGTCGTCCCGTTGACGATGCCGGTGACGCGGTCGATGTGCGCGGCGGCCAGCGACTCCTGGAGGACGCGGATGACCGGCACGACGCCGCCGACGGCCGCCTCGAAGCGCAGCTGGACCTGGTGCTCGCGGGCGGCCGCCCACAGCTCCTCGCCGTGGCGGGCCAGCAGCTGCTTGTTGGCCGTGACGACGTGGCGTCCGGCGCGCAGCGCGCGCAGGACGTACTCGCGCGCCGGCTCGACCCCGCCCATGACCTCGACGATCAGGTCGGCGGTGGCGAGGATCTCGTCGAAGTCGCCGCGCGAGCGGGTCAGCACACCGCCCAGGCGCGGCCGCAGTCCGGTGATCGCTTCGATCTGCGGGGCACGCTCCTCGAGCAGCTCGGCGAACGCCGAGCCGACGGTCCCGTGGCCCAGCAGACCGACCTCAAACGTCTCGGGCAAGCAGGTCCTCGTAGGTCTCGCGACGCACGACGACGCGTGCGTCCCCGTCCTTGGCGAACACGACCGGCGGCCGTGGCACCCCGTTGTAGTTGTTGGCCAGCGCGTGGCCGTACGCGCCCGTCGCCGGCGTGACGATGACGTCGCCGACGCGCGGGTCGTCCAGCAGTGCGTCGCGGACGATCACGTCCCCGGACTCGCAGTGCTTGCCGGTGACGTGGCACCGCGTCGTGCCGCCGAAGCGGTCGACGACGTGCGCCTCGTAGCGCGCGCCGTAGAGCATCGGGCGCAGGTTGTCGGACATCCCGCCGTCGACGCCGACCCACAGCGACACGTTGCGCTTCACCGACTCCACGGTGTACAGCGTCACCGTCGAGTTCGCGACGAGCGCCCGGCCGGGCTCGGCGACGATCCGCTTCCCCGGGCCGAGGTGGCGCTCGACCGCCTCGACCTTCGCGCGGGCGTAGTCCTCGAAGCTCGGCGGCTCCTCGTCGGTGTAGGCGACGCCGAGGCCGCCGCCGACGTCGACGACCGGGAAGTCGCCGAGCTGCGCGACCGCCGCGGCGGCGCGCTCGAACGGCAGCGTCGACAGCAGCTGGGAGCCGACGTGGTAGTGGACGCCGACGAGCTCGAGGCGGTCGGAGGCCCGCAGGCGCGCGATCGCCGCGGGCGCCTCCTCCATCGAGAAGCCGAACTTCGAGTCGGCCTGGCCGGTGGAGATCGCCGCGTGCGTCTCGCCGCGCACGTCGGGCGTGACGCGGATCATCACCCGCTGGGTGCCGGTGACGATCGCCTCGAGCCGGTCGATCTCGCCGGCGTTGTCGACGACGATGCAGTGGACGCCGGCGTCCACCGCGGCCCGCAGCTCGGCGACGGACTTCGCGTTGCCGTGCACGTAGATGCGGCCCGGGTCGACCCCGGCGGCCAGCGCCAGCGCGAGCTCCCCGCCCGAGGCGACGTCGCAGCCGAGCCCCTCCTCGGCGAACACCCGCAGCACGGCCGTGCACGGGAACGCCTTGGAGGCGAACAGGAGGTCGACGTCGGCGGCGCAGGC
Source organism: Solirubrobacteraceae bacterium (assembly GCA_019683665.1). GTDB lineage: Bacteria > Actinomycetota > Thermoleophilia > Solirubrobacterales > Solirubrobacteraceae > Capillimicrobium. The sequence continues at coordinate 7,819 of JADGIB010000017.1, read as the reverse complement.
CCGGTAGGCGTCGAGCATCCGCCGGGCGCGGGCGCGCAGGTCGTCCTCCGCGACGACGTAGGCCGGCGTCCCGAACTCGCGGGCGAGCTCGAGCGCGTCGCAGCCCCCGATCTCGAGCACGCCGCGCTCGTTGATGCGGCTGCCGATCGGGAAGGCCGGGGAGAGGGTCGGTGCGCTGACGGCCATGTCGACCTGGCAGGATCGCAGACTCGTGCCTTCCACCGTCTCCGCGGACGTCCCTCGGCTCGGCCGGACCGACGGCCTGGCGTGGGCGCGGTTCGAGCCCGACGGGCCGCCGCGCGGCGCCCTGCTCGTCCTGCACGGCGCCGACTCGAGCAAGGAGTCGCACTTCGACTTCGCCCGCCGGGCGCGGGCGGCAGGCTGGTGCGTGCTCTGCTTCGACCAGCGCGGCCACGGCGAGAGCGAGGGCGCGCTCGGCGCCGGCGTGCTGGACGACCTGGCGACGATGGCGGGCGAGCTGCCCGCCGGCCTGCCGCTCGCGCTGCGCGGCTCGTCGATGGGCGGCTACCTGGCGATCGTCGGCGCGGCCCGGGTCGGGGCGCGGGCGGTCGTCGCGATCTGCCCGGCGCCGGCCGACGGGCTCGTCCGCGGCCTGCGCGCCGGGCGGTTCGGGTTCCGGGCCGACCGCCCCGCGCTGGAGGCGCTGCTGTCCGAGCACGACGACCTCCAGGTCGTCTCGACGTACACGGGCGCGCTGCTGCTCCTGCACGCCGAGGGCGACGAGGTCGTCCCCTACCAGCACTCGGTCGCGCTCGACGCGGCCGCCGACCGCGCGAGCCCGCGGCGCCTGGTCCTCGTGCCGGGCGGCCACCACCGCTCGGTCCAGCACGACCCGCAGCTGCAGGACGAGGCCCTCCGCTGGCTCGACCACGCGCTCGCATAGGGGTGTCGGCCTCAGCCTCGCCGGGGCGGGCTCAGGTCGAGCGCCCCGGTCAGCGCGCGGCCGCCGGCGCGGACGGCTCGAGCAGCTCGCCGCCGTTGCGGCGCGCGACGTAGGCGATGATCGCCCCGCCGAGGATGAACGCGCCGACCGCCTCCAGCTGCGCGGCGGTGAGGCCGAGCGCCGCGTCGGCGTTGCGGCGGATGAACTCGACGAGGAAGCGCTCCAGCCCGGCGAAGACGAGGTAGAGGCCGAAGATCGCCCCGGGCTTCACCGCGTCGCGCCAGCGCCACAGCAGCCAGGCGACGGTGCCCATGAACAGCGTCTCGTAGATCGGGGTCGGGTGGACCTCCTCGGTCGTCGGCACCGTCCCGTCCGGGTAGGCCATCGCCCACGGCAGCGACGAGGCGATCCCGTAGTCGCCGTCGCCGGAGAGCTGGCAGCCGATGCGCCCGATCGCGTAGCCGATCGCCAGGCCGATGCCGCCCATGTCGATCTGGCGGCCGGTGAGCATCCCGCGCCACCAGGCCCACAGCAGGACGCCGATCGCGCCGCCCAGCGCCCCGCCCCAGAACACGAGGCCGGAGCCGCTGAAGATCCCCGACAGCCCGAACTCGTCCGGGTGCTGGACCAGGTAGTAGGCGCGGGCGCCGACGAGGCCGCCGATGAGCGCGGCGAACACGACCTCGTAGGCGTAGTCGACCGGCTTGCCCAGCTCCTTGTAGCGGCGGGCCGCCATCGCCCCGCACGCGAGGAACGCGAGGGCGAACATGACGCCGAACGACTGGATGGGCCCGATCTCGGGGATCACGGCCGCTGAGGGTACGGGAGCGCCCGGCTACACCGCTACAGGTAGTTCATCGGGTTCGTGACCGCGCCGTTGATGCGGATCTCGAAGTGCAGGTGGTCGCCGAAGCAGCGGCCGGTGCACCCGACGTACCCGATGATCTGGCCCTGGCTCACGCTCGCGCCCATCGAGGTGGCGAAGCGCGACTGGTGCGCGTAGCAGCTCGACATCGACGCGGTGTGCTGGATGCAGGTGAAGTTCCCGTAGCCGCCGGACGCCGACTCGGGCTGCATGAGGACGACGCGGCCCGAGGAGACGGCGCGGATCGGCGTGCCCGACGGGACGCCGATGTCGATGCCGGGATGGCAGGACTCCCACGAGCGGGCCTCGCAGAACGGCGAGGTGATCGGCCCGTTGACCGGCCACACCATGCCGCCGCTGCCCGGCCTGATCGGGCCGGCCGGCAGCGTGCCCGACGAGCCCTCGCCGGCCGCGACCTGGGCCAGGCGCGCCTGGATGCGGGCCTGGACCTCGTGCAGCTCGCCGAGGTCGTCCTCGATCTCGTGGCGGTGCGCGCGGACCTTGCGCAGCGTCGCGCGCTTGCTCGCCCGGGTTCGCTCGTAGCCGGTGCGCGCCTCGACGAGCTCCGCCTTGACGCCGGCGACCTCGTTGCGGCGCTCGAGGACGGCGGCGGCGACGCGCTGCTGGCGCCGCTCGAGGGCGGCGAGCCGCTGCGTCGTCTCCTCCGACTCGCGCTTGGCGGCGCGCACGCGCTCGAGGATCTGCCGGTCGGCCTCCGAGATGCGGCGCAGGAACTCGCCGCGCTCCATGAGGTCGGAGAAGTCGGCCGAGTCGAGGACGACGGTGATGAGGTCCGGCGGGTCGGACTTGTAGAGCTCGACGAGCCGCTCGGCGAGCGCCTCGCGCGCGGCGGCGAGCCGGGCCTTCAGCCGCGTCAGGCGGGCCCGCTCCTCGCGCAGGTCCTCCTGGATGCGCACGAGCTCGGCGCGCTTGCGGTCGAGGTCGGCCTGCAGTTCGACCTGGCGGCGGTGCAGCGACGTGATCCGCTCCTGCAGCTCGCCGATGCGCGCCGTGTAGCGGGAGATGTCGCTCGTCAGCACCCGCTCGGTCCCCTTGGCCCGGTTGAGCTGGCGCTCCTTCTCCTGGATCTTCTCCTCGACCTCGTTGAGCGTGCGCGGCGTCGCCGCGGTCGTGACCAGGGGCGAGAGCGCCCACAGGCCGAAGGGCAGCAGCGCCAGCGCGCTGAGGAGAAGCAGGCGGAGTCTCACGGGCGGGATGCGTACGTCGAGCCGGCCGTCGCGCACGGCCGGCGGCCCATCTGTCTAGCAGCAGCGCCCCGGAGATCGTGCAAGCGGCCGCCCAGCCTCCGCGGCCCCGGGCTTGACGCGCGCTTTACCGATTTCGGCCACACTCCGGGCCATGGCATCGCGCACCTCGTTCGGCAAGGACACCGGGCTCCAGGCCCGGATGCTCATCACGATGTTCCTGCTCGGGGCGGTCTACCTCGTCCTGATCGGCGTGCTGTTCGCGGCCGGCGCGAGCTTCGTCGTCATCCTCGTCGCCGCGGCGGGCCTGTTCGCGCTGCAGGTGTTCACCTCCGACAAGATCGCGCTCGCGTCGATGGGCGCCAGGAAGGTGACGCCGCAGCAGGCGCCCGAGCTGCACGCGATGGTCGAGCGGCTCTGCGTGCAGGCCGACCTGCCGAAGCCGACGATCGCCGTGATCGACACCCCGATGCCCAACGCGTTCGCGATGGGCCGGTCGCAGAAGGCCGCGACGGTGTGCGCCACGACCGGCATCATGGAGCTGCTGACGCCCGCTGAGCTCGAGGGCGTCATGGCCCACGAGCTGTCGCACGTCGCCAACCGCGACGTGATGGTCATGACGCTCGCGTCGTTCGGCGCCGCGGTCGCGTCGATGATGCTCCAGTTCGGGTTCCTGTTCGGCGGCGGCCACCACCACGGCAGCGACGACGAGGACGGCCCCGGCTTCCTGGTCGTGCTGCTCGTCTCGATGGTCGTCTACGTCGTCTCGTTCTTCCTCATGCAGGCGCTGTCGCGCTACCGCGAGTTCGCGGCCGACCGCGGCGCCGCGGTCCTCACCGGCCGCCCGAGCGCGCTCGCGTCGGCGCTGCTGAAGATCTCCGGCCAGATGCAGCGCGTGCCGCAGCGCGACCTGCGCGCCGCCCAGGAGATGAACGCGTTCTTCATCATCCCGGCGAGCGCGAAGAGCTCGATCGCGAACCTGTTCTCGACGCACCCGCCGGTCGAGCAGCGGATCGCCCGCCTGCAGCGCCTCGAGCAGCAGCTGCAGGGCACGCTGGCCGCGTAGGCTGCAAGGGAGCATGGGCTTCCTCGACGCACTGCTGGGCCGCCGCCGGGCGGCGGCCCCCGCGGCCCGCGACCGCCTCTTCGCGATGTCGACCGCCTACGTGACGCTGGAGACCGCCCACGCGGTGCGGACCCGCGGCGTGGCCGCGATCGTCTTCCAGCCGCTGGCCACCGCCGACTTCGCCCAGATCGTGCGCGACATGGAGGAGGTCGTCCGCTCGACCGGCCAGGAGACCGGCACGAGCGTCGAGACGACCGACGACACGTTCGGCTACCGCTGGATGATCGTCCGCGACCCCGACGTCGAGGACCTGGTCGTCGCGATCAACGCCGTGTACGAGGCGCTCCAGCTCGGCGGCTACGGCGACCGCGTCCTGGCCGCCGTCTTCGCCTTCGAGGACGGCCGGGGCCGGCCCGTGTACTTCATCTACAACGTCAAGCGGGGCACCTGGTACCCGTTCGCGCCCGCCCCGGGCGACCAGCAGCGCTCGGTCGAGCGCGAGCTGCAGATCAAGGCGCAGATCGACGGCGAGCTGCCGATCGAGCCCGAGCTGGAGCGCTGGTTCCCGCTCTGGGGCGTCCCCATCTAGGGGAACCGCTCACCGGAGACCCGCGCCCCGGGGGCCGGTTCCCTTGGAGGGCGAGACCCGCGGTGCGCCCGCCTACCGGTAGCCGGTGCGCTTCAGGAAGCGCATGACCTTCGGGATGTAGCGCCTGCCGGCGGGCCAGACGTCGCCGGCGCCGCTCTTGCGCAGCCAGCCGCGGCGCTTCGCGAGGGCCAGCTCGCGGCGGCAGGCCGCGCCCTCGCCGAGGCGGTAGAGGTCGGCGCACAGGGCCGGCAGCAGGCCGCGGATGACCTGCCGGTCGGAGCGGCGCGCCGCCTGGCGGATCGACGTGCGCAGGTCCCGCGCCTCGCCGCGCAGCAGCTGCGGGTACTGCCGGCTGACGTCGACGAGGCGGAAGCCCTCGTAGCGGTAGACGATCGTCGGCATCGCCGAGCACGCGTAGGCGCAGAACGCGTACGCGAAGCGGGAGTCGGCGGTGACGAGCTCCTGCCCGGGCCCGCCGAGCGTGGCCAGCTGGTAGCCCGGGTCGCCCCAGAACCGGATCGTGTGCCGGTAGGTCGACGTCGCCGGGTCCCAGCCGTAGATCGCCGAGATCGAGCAGCAGTGCGCCCCCGCGTGTAGAGGTCGACGATGACCTCGGGGTCGCCGTCGCCGGTCAGGTCGGCGAGCGTGAGCGACGGCTGCTCGCTCCCCTCGATCCCGCCGACCGGCACGGCGCCCGCGCAGCGCTCGCCGCAGCCGGCGAGGACCTGCCCGTCGGCGGCGACCGCGGCGGGCGTCCCGTCGCGCGTGACCGCCAGCCGGATGTCGGTCGCGGTGAACTCGTCCTGGAGCGTGTACGTGAGCGTGGCCGTGACCGGGCCGGAGCTCGCGGTCTCGGTCCTCGACTCGGCCGCGAGGGCGGCGGGGGCCGCGGCCAGGCAGGCGGCCGCGGCGCAGACGGCGGTGATCAGGCGCATCCGTGCGATGGGTCGGTCAGTCGGGCAGGAGGCCGTCGCCGGTGAACTCGCGCTCGGCCTCGGCGAGCGTCAGGTCCGGCGGCGGGATGATGAGGTCGGACTCGCGCAGGTCGTCCCCCTCCAGCGGGGTGCCGTTCGCGCGCACGAAGTCCAGCAGCGCGCCGAACGACGCGCGGTAGGCGGCCTCGTCGTCGGCCTCGACGGCGGCGACGACGCGGTTGTCCAGCTCGTTGAGCTCGGCGTGGAAGCGCTCGGGCAGGTCGTACTGCCCCTCCGTCGAGATCCGGACGATCACGACCGGCCCTCCCCGAGCTCGCCCGTGCCGCCCCCGGAGCCGAGCTCGGCCTTCATCCGCGCGAGCTCGTCGTCGACCTGGCTCTGGCTCGTCAGCTCCTGGAGCTGGCGCTCGATGTCGTCCTGGCCGGCGCCCAGCGCGGTGAGGTCGTCGAACGTCCCGGCCGCCTCGAGCTCCTCGACGGCGTTCGCGCGCGCCTTCATGTCCTCGGTCTTGTCGAGCGCGCGCTGCATCGCCAGGCCGACGTCGGCCATCTCCTCGCCGACGCCGGTGGCCGCCTCGGAGATCCGCACCCGCGCCTCCGCGGCCGAGTACTGCGCCTTGATGACCTCCTTCTTCGTCCGGAAGGTCTCGATCTTCGTGCGCAGCTTCTGCTCGGACTCGACGAGGCGCTGCTGCTCGGCCTCGAGCTCCTGGACCTGGGCGTCGAGCGACTGCAGCTCGGTCTGGGCCAGCTGCTTGCGCTCGAGCGCGAGGCGGGCGAGGTCCTCCTTGCCGGCGGCGAGCGCCTGGCGGGCCTGCGTGTCCAGCTTGACGACCTGCTGCTGGAGCTTGTCGGCCTGCATCTGGAGCCGCTTCTTGGAGGTGACGACCTCCGCGATCCCCTTCTTGACGTTCTGGAGGAGCTCGAGCTGCTTCTGGTAGCTGTAGTCGAGCGTCTCGCCGGGGTCCTCGGCGCGATCAAGCAGCTTGTTGATCTTCGCCTTGATGATCGTGGTGAAGCGGCCACTGGTGCCGGCCATCTCTGCCTCCTGTCCGCGCGTCGCGTGCTCCGCCCAGCGTACTCGGGGAACCGCCCGCCCTGCGGGCTCGGGTGCCCGCAGCGGGTGCTCGCCCAGGCGGCGCACCCGCTCGGGGGAGCGGGTTCGGGCAGGCGTCGCGGGTGCCCGCCGGAGGGCGACACCCGCTGAGGAGACCCGGCCCCTGGGCCGGCGCCTCCCTAGAAGCCCTCGGGGTGGCGGGCCTTGAAGCCCTTCGTGCTGCGCAGCGTCGGGCGCCACTGCGGGCCCTTGTTGCCCGACGGGTCGCCCGCGGCGCTCGTGTCGAGGCGCAGGCCCGCGATCACGACGTAGGCGTGGGACGGGTTCGTGTAGACGGTGACCCACTCGCCCTCGCCCGGCAGCCCCCACTTCATGAAGGAGGTCGAGTCGAGCGGCGTGCCCTCCATGAGGCCGCCGTTGATGAGCGCGTAGGAGACCGTGCCCGAGCAGTCGTAGCCCGTGTCGCGCAGGCGGGCGTGGCCGCCGCCGTACTTGTACGGCTTGCCGACGATCTCGTTGCCGGCCCAGATCGCCTGCTTGACCTCGATCGGCGCCTCCGCCGGCGGATGGGCGAGGCCGTCGATCACGACCGCCTTCGGCATCTCCGGCGTCTTCGTCGGGTCGACGCCGTACGCGGCGCCGCCGCCGGGCGTGGTCGTCGTCGTGGCCTGCGCCGTGGACGGGGGAAGCGCCGGAGTCTGGGCCTTCTGGGCGGTCTTCGCCGCGGTGGCGGCGGATGCCCCCGCACCCAGGGCGATGATGCTCAGGATTGACGTCGTCAGGGCTCGTGCCCGCACAGCTACCTCTTTCGTCGGCCTCCGGGGTTAGCTGACGGGCTGGCGCGGAAAGAGCCGGCGCCTCGCCACGGGTGATCGCGGCGATTCGCCCCAACAACATTGGGTCCCCCGGTCTCCCGCTGGGCGGGAGATTCGGCGTTCTTGGTCGCGGGACCGTACCAGGTTGCACGGTCTGATGCACCGCGATTATGGGTACCGGCCCGGACGCTGCGGCCGGGGCCGTGTCTGTCGGTACCGTCATCGGCCGATGCTGCGCCGCCTGAACCCCCGTGGCGCGCCGGCGCTCGCCCTGGCCGTCGCCGCCCTCGCCGCCGGGTGCGGCGACGACGACGGCTCCGGCGGCCCGGACGCCCCGGTCCCGGGCGCCGCGCCGGCGGCCCCCCCGGCCCCCGGCGCGGCCCG
>JADGIB010000263.1 GCA_019683665.1 Solirubrobacteraceae bacterium | reverse complement strand
TCTAGCGGCGTGGCACGAACTCCGGGACGTCGAGCTCGTTCACGCCCAGCCCGGTGCGGCGCGTCGCGCTGCCGGGCGGGCGGGACCCCACCGGCTCGCGCTCGCCGCGCGGCGGCGTGCGCCGCTCGATCCGCGGCTCGCCCGCCGGCTCCTCCAGCCGCCGCGGGCGGCGGGGCTGGTCGGCGTACCCGGTGGCGACGACCGTCACCCACACCTGGTCGTCGAGCTTCTCGTCGACCATGGCGCCGAAGATGATGTTCGCGTCCGGGTGCGCGGCCGCCGACACCGCCTTCGCGGCGTCGTTGACCTCGAACAGCGACAGGTCGCGCCCGCCGGTGATCGACAGGAGGATCTTGCGGGCCCCGTCCATCGAGGTCTCCAGCAGCGGCGACGCGACCGCGGCCTCGGCCGCCTCGAGCGCGCGCTTCTCGCCGGTGCCCATGCCGATGCCCAGCAGCGCCGGGCCGGCGTCGGACATGATCGTGCGCACGTCGGCGAAGTCGAGGTTGATGAGCCCCGGCAGCGTCACGAGGTCCGAGACGCCCTGGACGCCCTGGCGCAGGACGTCGTCGGCGACGCGGAACGCCTCGACCATCGAGGTCTGCTTGTCGAGCACCGACAGCAGGCGGTTGTTCGGCACGACGATGAGCGTGTCGACCTCCTGGCCGAGCAGCTCGACGCCGGTCTCGGCCTGGTCGGCGCGGCGGCGCCCCTCGAACCCGAACGGCTTCGTCACGACGCCGACGGTCAGCGCGCCCAGCTCGCGGGCGATCCGCGCCACGATCGGCGCCGCGCCCGTGCCGGTCCCGCCGCCGGCCCCGGCGGTGATGAACACCATGTCGGAGCCCTTCAGCAGGGACTTGATGCGGTCGTACTCGTCCATCGCCGCCTGGCGGCCGAGCTCCGGGTTGGAGCCGGCGCCGAGGCCGCGGGTGATGTTCGGGCCGATGTGGAGCGTGATGTCCGCGCTCGACTGCTGCAGCGACTGCAGGTCGGTGTTGATCGCGATGAACTCGACGCCCTCGACCTCGGCCTCGACCATGCGGTTGACGGCGTTGACGCCGGCGCCGCCGACGCCGACGACGCGCAGGACCGGCTTGCCGTCCGGGCGCGGGGCGTCGGGCACCGGCTCGTACGGCGCGCGGGCGAACGGGTCGGGCTCCTCGGCCGGCGGGGCGGCCGGCTCGAGGATGTCGTCGGGGATCTCGGACGAGAACGCGTGGCGCAGGCGCTCCTGCGGCGACGGCACCCGCGGCTGCGGGCGCGGCTCCGGCTCGCGCGCCGACGGCGCCGGCGGGACGTCGCGGCGCTCGGGCTCGGCGGGCGCGGGCGCCTCGGCCCGGGCCGGCTCGGGCGCCGGCCGGGGCGCGGGATCGCGCGGCTCCAGGCCCTCCTCGGCCGTCGCGCGGAACAGGGCCGCCAGCGGCCCCTCCCGCATGCTCGCTCGCTTACCGCTGGCCATTGGAGAGGACCTCCTTCGCGAGATCGCGGTAGGACTGGGCCGCCATCCCGTCCGGATCGTACTTCAGCACCGACATCCCGCGGACCGGGGCCTCGGCGAAGCGGACGGTCTTCTTGATGCGCGAGGCGAAGACCCGGTCGCCGAAGTTCTCCTCGAGGATCTCGATCGCCTCCTTGGCGTGGATCGTCCGGGTGTCCACGAGCGTCGGCAGGATGCCCTCGATGTCCACGTCGGGGTTGAGGTTCTCGCGGATCATCGAGAGCGTGTTCTGGAGCTGGATCAGCCCGCGCATGGAGAGATACTCGCACTGCACGGGGACGATCACCTTGTGCGCGGCCGTGAGCGCGTTGATCGTGAGCAGCCCCAGCGACGGCGGCGTGTCGATGCAGATGAAGTCGTAGTCGCCCTCGACCGCGCGCAGCGCCTTCTGCAGGGAGCGCTCGCGGCCGATCTTCATGGACATCGCGAGCTCGGCGCCCGCGAGGTCGATCGAGGCGCAGGCGACGTCGATCTCGCGGCTGCGGATCACCTCGCGGATCGGCAGGTCGTGGACGAGCACGTCGAACATGGACCGCTCGAGGCTGTCGGGGTCGATGCCCTGCGACATCGTGAGGTTGCCCTGCGGGTCCATGTCCACGCACAGGACGCGATGCCCCTCTTCGGCGAAGGCGGCGGCGAGGTTCAGCGTGGTGGTGGTCTTCGCGACGCCGCCCTTCTGGTTGGCGAAGGCGATGACCTTGGCCCTGGAGGTCACGGCGTGCTCCGATTGCGTCGCGGTGGACGGGTCACGGACGCGGTATTCGCACGGCGATGCGGTATTCCTTCCGCGATGGTCGTCCACTGGGACGAGGTCCCCGAGCAGCAGCGCCGCCACGGCGACATCCGCGCGACGCGCCGGCTCCTGGGCGCCGCCGCGGGCGCCCGCGCGACCGGCCTGAGCCGCTGGTCGATCCCGGCCGGGGCGCGCAACGCGCCCGTCCACGTGCACGCCGACGAGGAGGAGATCCTCTACGTCCTCGACGGCGCCGGCACCGTCTGGCACGAGGGCCGCGCCTTCCCGGTGCGCGCCGGGGACGCGATCGTCTTCCCGGCCGCCGCCGGGGCGCACACGCTGTTCGGCGGGCCGGTCGACGTGCTCGCCTTCGGGTCCGGGTCGGAGACGTCGCTGACGTGGCTGCCGCGCCCGAACGTCATGTGGGCGGCGCCGCGCTGGCTGCCGCTCGACGGCCCGCACCCGTTCGAGGCCGAGGCCGCCGCCGGGCCGCTCGAGCTGCCCGAGCCCGAGGCCGAGCGGCCGGCCTGGATCGTCGCCCGCGACGACGTCGAGCCGGTCGCGGTGCGCGGCGGCCCGACCGACATGCTGCGCGCCGACCTCGCCACCCCGGGCGGGTCGCAGCGCAGCGGCCTGCGCCACGTGACCGTCGCGCCGGGGCGCTGCACCCATCCTCTGCACTGCCACACCCGCGAGGAGGAGCTGTTCGTCGTCCTCGACGGCGACGGGGTCCTGGAGCTGCTCGGCCCCGGCGGGACCGCCGAGCACCCCGTCCGCCGCGGCTCGGTCGTGGCGCGGCCGGCCGGGACCGGCGTCTCGCACCGCTTCCGGGCCGGCGACCGGGGGCTGACGCTGCTCGCCTACGGGCAGCGCGACAGCGGCGACGTGGTCTTCTACCCGACCTCGGGGAAGCTCCGCATCCGCGGCGCGGGCGGGGTCACGTTCCGCGTCGAGCAGCTCGACTACTGGGACGGCGAGGCGTAGGGTGCCGCCCGCCACGGCGCGGGAGGCCGGACTGCTCGACCACCGGCTGCTGTTCGTCACCGGCAAGGGCGGCGTCGGCAAGTCGACGGTGGCGGCCGCGCTCGGCGGGCTGGCCGCCGCGGACGGGCGGCGCGTGATCGTGGCCGAGGTCCACCGCCGCGCCGACGTCGAGCACGCGGTCACCGCGGCCGGCGCCGACCACATCTCGATCGACCCGCAGGACGCGATGGAGGAGTACCTGGCCGACCAGCTCCCCCGGCCGCTGGCCGAGCTGCTGAAGTCCAGCCGCGCGTTCGGCTACCTCGCCGCCGCCACCCCCGGGCTGCGCGAGCTGCTGACCGCGGGCAAGCTGTGGGAGCTGGCCCAGGACGAGCGCCGCACCCCGGGCGCGCGCCCCTACGACCTCGTCGTCGTCGACGCGCCCGCCACCGGCCACGGGCTCGCGCTCCTGCAGGCCCCGCGGACGTTCGCCGACGCCGCGAAGGTCGGGCCGATCGCCCGCCAGGGCGGGATCATCGACGCGCAGCTGCGCGACCCGGCGCAGACCGCGGTGATCGCGGTCACGACGGCCGAGGAGATGCCGGTCAACGAGACGCTCGCGCTGCGCGACGGGCTGCGCGACGCGATGGGGCTCGACCTGTCGCTCGTCGTCGTCAACGCGGTGCGCCCGGACCGCTTCACCGCGGCCGAGGCGCGCGCCCTCGCCGACGCCGCCGACGAGCCGGCCGTCGCCGCCGCGCTCGGCCAGCACGCGGTCGCGCGCGAGCAGCGCGCCCAGCTCGCCCGGCTGCGGCGCGGCCTCGGCGGGGCCGTCCCGACCGTCACGCTCCCGTTCCGGCCCGAGGGCGCCGACCCGGCGGCGTTCGCGTCCCGCCTGGCGCGGGCGGCGAGGTGACGATGGGCGTCGAGGCGTGGATCGACGGCAGGCGCGTGATCGTGTGCGCCGGCCCCGGCGGGGTCGGCAAGACGACGGTGTCGGCCGCGCTCGCGCTCGGGCTGGCCGAGCGCGGCGCCCGCGTCGCCGTCGTCACGATCGACCCGGCCCGGCGGCTGGCCGACGCGCTCGGCCTCGACGAGCTCGGCAACGAGCCGCGGCTCGTGGACCCGGCGCGGCTGGCCGCCCACGGCGTCGAGCCCGGCCCCGGCGGCGAGCTGTGGGCGATGACGCTCGATCCCAAGCACACGTTCGACGAGCTCGTCGAGCAGCTCGCCCCCGACGACGCCGCCCGCGACGCGATCCTGGCCAACCGCATCTACCAGCAGCTCTCCGGCGCAGTCGCCGGCTCGCAGGAGTTCACCGCGGTCGCCAAGCTCCACGAGCTCCACGCCTCGGGCCGCTTCGACGCGCTCGTCCTCGACACGCCGCCGACCCGCAACGCGCTCGACTTCCTCGACGCCCCCGACCGGCTGCTCGGGTTCCTGGAGGGCAGCGCCCTGCGCACGCTGCTGGCCCCGACCGGGCTGGCGGCCCGGGTCATGGGGCGCGGCACCGGCGTCGTCTTCTCCGTGCTGCAGCGCGTCACCGGCGTCGACCTGCTCACCGACCTCGGCGTCTTCCTGCGCTCGCTCGGCGGGCTGCTCGACGGCTTCCGCGCCCGCGCCGCGGCGGTGAAGGCGCTGCTCGCCGATCCGGCGACGACGTTCCTCGTCGTCGCCTCGCCGGCGCGCGAGCCGGCCGAGGAGGCGGTCTTCTTCGTCGAGCGGCTGCGCGACGCGGGGATGCCGCTCGGCGGCGTGATCGTCAACCGCGTCACGCCCGAGCCGCCCGGTCCCGCCGACCCGGGCGCGGTCGCCGCGGCGCTCGAGGCGCGCCTCGGCGCGGCGCTCGCGCGCAGGGTCGCCGCCGCGCCCGCCGCCGCGGCCGCCCGGGCCGCCGCGGGCCCCCGCCC
>JADGIB010000016.1 GCA_019683665.1 Solirubrobacteraceae bacterium | reverse complement strand
TCCCCGGGCCGGTCGCGCTCCGGGGGCGCGGGGCGGGCCGGGCGCGCCGCCGGCGAGCGTGACCGATCCCACCGGCCGCGGGCGCCGCTCTGCCACGATGGGGAGGTGCCCGCCGACCCGTCGCCGCCGCCGCTGCGCTTCCGCCCGATCGTGCCGGGCGACGCGCCGCGCCTGGCCGCCGGGCTGCAGCGGCTGTCGCGCGAGACGGTGCGGCGGCGGTTCCTCGTCCACCGCGGCAGGCTCACCCGCCGCGAGCTGCGCTACCTGACCGAGGTCGACTTCTGGCGCCACTACGCGCTGGTGGCCGTGCCGGCCGACGACCCCGGCGAGCTCGTCGCCGTCGGCCGCTGGGTGCGCACGCCCGAGGACTTCGACACCGCCGAGGTGGCGATCGTCGTCGGCGACTGCTGGCAGGGCCGCGGCGTCGGGCGGCGGATGGGGATGCTGCTCGCCGACGCGGCGCGGCAGCGGGGCGTGCGCCGCTTCACCGCCTCGGTCCTCGCCGACAACGTCCCGGCGCAGCGCCTCCTGCGGACGGTGTCGGACCGCCTCACCGCCGTCCACGCCGGCGGCATCGACGAGCTGACCGCCGAGCTCGCCGCGTAGCATCGCGCCATGGCCGAGCGCTGGACGCTGACCGTCCGCCGCGGACCGCGCGTGACGAAGGACCGCTACGCCACCCTCGAGGAGGCCCTCGACGCGCTGGCCGCGCTCGCCGCCCGCGGCGACGTCGAGCGCCGCCGCCCCGCGCGGGCGCTGCTGCGCGAGATCGAGCCGGTCGCCCAGGTGGCGCTGCGGGCCGAGATCGCCGGGCCGCAGCGGCTGCTGCCGAAGGTGACCGGCGGCATCGACGTGCGCGGCGACGGGTCGGCGGAGGCGTTCGTCGGGCGCGTGAACCGGCGCGTCGTCGAGCAGCGCCCGGGCGAGGGCCCGGTCGACGCGCTGCGCCGCGCGCTGGCCGAGGCGGCGGCCTAGAGGACGAGCGTCGCCCCGTGGCGGCGCAGCCAGCGCCGCGGGCCCTCGTAGCCGGGGCAGTGGCGGGCGACGAGCGCCCAGAAGCGCGGCGAGTGGTCCATGACGACGAGGTGGCAGGCCTCGTGCCAGACGACGTAGTCGAGGACCGGCTCGGGCGCGAGCAGCAGGCGCCAGTTGAAGCTCATCGCCCCGCTGGCCGAGCACGAGCCCCAGCGGGTGCGCTGGCCGCGGATCGTCAGCGACCGGTACGGCCGCCCGACCGCGGCGGCCGCCGCGTCGAGTCGCGGCGCGATCTCGGCCCGGGCCCGGCGCCGGTACCAGCGCTCGATCGCGTCGCGCGCCCCGTCGCCGTCGGGCACGAGCAGCTCGTCGCCGCGGCGGTGGGCGCGCGTGCGGCCCGGCTCGCGCACGAGCCGCAGGTCGGTCCCGAGGTACGGGACGGTGTCCCCGCGCGCGGCGACCTGGGCGCGGACGGCCTCGGCCTCGGCCAGCCGCCGCTCGATCCAGCCGCGCAGCTGCGCGACGGCGCGGGCCGCCTCGCGCTCGGGCGCGCGCTGCGGGAGGACGACCTCGACCCCGGCGTGCGGGTCGACCGTCACCCGCACCCGCCGCGCCCGCGTCGACCGGCGCACGGCGTACGGGATGTCGGACGGCGAGGCGGCCACGGGCAGGCCCATGCTAGGCGCGGGCCCGGCGGCGTGACGCGCGCCAGGCCCCGCGGGCCCGGCGGCGTGACGCGCGCCAGGCCCCGCGGGCCGCGGCCGCGGCCGCATACTCCTCGAACGCGGCCGGCGGCCGGCCGGTGACGCGCTCCACGTCGCCGGTCGGCGCCTGGTCGCCCTCGGCGGCGAGCGCCGCGAACGCGGCGATCTCGGCCCGCGTCTGCGCCTCGGGCATGCCCAGCGCGCCCATCCGGGCCGCATAGGCCTCGGCGCCGCCGTCGAACCGCACGGTCCGCTGCGCCGCCCGCCCGACGATCTCCGTCGCCTCGGCGAACGACAGCGCGCGGGGGCCGGTGACCTCGTAGGTGCGGCCGGCGTGCCCGTCCTGCGTGAGCGCCGCCACGACGACGGCGGCGATGTCCTCGGCGTCGACGAACGGCGTGCGCACGTCGCCGACCGGCACCGTGACCAGCCCGAACCGGACGGCCGGCTCCAGGAACCCCTCGTCGAAGTTCTGGTCGATCCAGTCCGGGCGCACGATCGTCCACTCGGCGCCGCTGCCGCGACGAACGCCGGCGCCACGGCGACGCCGTCCGGCGCCATCAGGTACATCCGCTCGACGCCCGCGACCGCGGGCTCCCATGTCTGCGGCCGGCCCCAGTCGAACGCGGGGTCGGTCCCGCGGGCCGCGCCCCGGACCGTCTCGCCGGCGATGCGCAGGCGCGCCGCGACCCGCCGGCCGGTGCGCCCCGTCGCGCCCAGGACCAGCACCGGTGATCCGCTCATGCGCGACCGTGAACCACGCCATAGGATCGGCGTCGTGCGCGAGGAGGGTTCGGTGGTGCGGCTCCCCGCCGGGGTCGAGCCGCCGTTTCAGGTCTACGTCAACGGGGTGCTCCAGGAGGAGGGGCGCGACTACGAGGTCCGCGACGGGGCGATCGCCTTCGGCCGCGTGCTCGCCCAGGAGGGGAAGGTGAGCTGGTGGCGGTGGCTGATCGGCGCGTTCGGGATCGGCACCTACCGCGACCACGACGCCGTCGACGTCCGCTACACGCTGCCCGACGGGCGCCCGATGGTGGCCGAGAACCTGCCGGTCGACCGGCCGGCGGGCTGAGCGGCGCTCAGGCGGCGCGCGCGGCCGCGAGCGACCGCCCGCGCTCCCACGGGCGCATGAGCTTCAGCGCCGACAGGATCGCCCGCGTGGCCGGGGAGCGGTTGAGCGTGTAGAAGTGGATGCCGGGCGCGCCCATCGCCAGCAGCTCGGCGCACTGGAGCGTCGCGTATGCGACGCCGAGGTCCTCGACCGCCTTCGGGTCGCCGGCGCGGGCCTCGAGCTGGGCGACGAGGACGTCGGGGAGCGTCGCGCCGCACAGCTCGGTGATCCGCTTGATCTGGTTGAGGTCGGTGATCGGCATGATCCCGGGGACGATCGGGACGTCGATGCCGATGTCACGGGCGCGGGCGACGAAGTCCGCGTAGCGCGCGTTGTCGAAGAAGAGCTGGGTGATGAGGAACGACGCCCCGGCGTCGACCTTGTCGCGCAGGTGGCGCAGGTCGTCCTCGGGGCTCGTCGCGTCGAGGTGCGTCTCGGGGAAGCAGGCGGCGGCGATCGCGAAGGGGTACTCGGCGGCGATCAGCTCGACGAGCTCGCGGGCGTGCGCGAAGCCGCCCTCGGTCGGCGTCCAGTCGCGCTGGCCGGCGGGCGGGTCGCCGCGCAGCGCGAGGACGTTCTCGACCCCGGCGTCGCGGAAGCGGTCGAGCTGGGCGCGCAGCTCGTCGACGGTCGCGCCGACGCAGGTGAAGTGCGCCATCGCCTCCAGCCCGTGCTCCTCGCGGATGCGGCGGACGATCTCCAGCGAGGTGTCGCGGGTCGAGCCGCCGGCGCCGTAGGTCACCGACACGTAGGCCGGATCGAGCGACCGCAGCTCCTCGACGGCCCGGAACAGGTTCGCCTCCCCCTCCGGGGTCTTGGGCGGGAAGAACTCGAAGGAGAAGACCGGCTCCTCGCCGCCGAACAGGTCGTCGATCCGCATGGCCGGCGGAGCGTAGCAAACCTTGACACGATCTTGTCAAGGTATGTCAGGGCGGCTGACGTCCTACACCGCGGCCCACCGCTCGGGGAGATCCGGGTCGTCGACGGTGCGCCGCACCCGCCCGGTCATCTCGAGGTGCTGGAGGTAGCAGAGCGTCTCCGACAGCCACCACTGGGCGGTGAGCGGGGTGATCTCCTGGCCGTGGACGTGGGGCACGATCTCGACGGCGGTGAGCGCGTCGACCGAGACCGCGTCGAGCACCCGCTGCACGCGCTCGGCGACGAGCCGGCGGTTGGCGTGGATGTGGGCGGCGACGTCGGTGAACGTGCGGCCGTGGCCGGGGATGCACAGGCGCGCGTCGAGATCCTCGATGCGGTCGAGCGAGTGGAGGAACTCGCCGGCCGGGTCGGGCGTGTAGCCGTAGTCGAAGTAGAGGGAGACGCGGCCGAGGAGGTGGTCGCCGGAGATGAGCAGCCGGCGCTCGCGCTGGTAGAGGCAGACGTGCGACGGCGCGTGCCCGGGCGTCTCGATGACCTCCCAGTCGCCGAGGTCGGTCGGCACCACGACCCCGTCGACGAGGTGGCGGTTCGGCTCGATCCAGCCCGCCACGCCGGTGCCGCCGCCGTTGCCGCGGCGCTCCAGGTAGCGGCGCAGCATCTCGGCCGGGACGCCGCTCTGGCGGGCGATCTCCAGGCGCTGCTCCAGCCACAGCTCCGGGTCGCGGGCCCGCTCGGACAGGTGCCGGTGGTTCGGGTGCATCCACAGCGAGCAGCCGGTGTGGGCGACGATCGTCGCCGCCTGGCCGTAGTGGTCGGTGTGGGCGTGGGTGACGACCAGCAGCCGCACGAGGTCGAGCCGCAGGTTCACCATCGCCAGCGCGCGCTCCAGGTGGGCGAGCGACCCGGGCTCGTGCAGGCCGCAGTCGACGAGCACGATCCCGTCGCCGGCCGCGATCGCCCACGCGTTGCCGTGGGGGACGCCCGGCCACGGCAGCGGCAGCCGCAGGCGCCACAGGCCGGGCAGGACGCGCTCGCCGCGGCCGAGCTCTCGCTTTCTCGCAGGTGTCGACACGCCGGTTTAGACTCGCACGTCGTGGCGACCACCGACGAGCCGGCCAAGCCGACGCGGGTCTCCAAGGCGGCGACGGCCAGGGTCGCGCGCGCGTACCTGCGCGCGATCAGCGAGCACGACCTCGCCGCGGCCGCGGCCTGCTGGGCGCCCGGCGGGCGCGAGACGATCCACGGGCAGGTCGAGACGACGGCCCCGGACGGGATCGTCGCCTACTTCTCGGCCATCCTCGACGCGATCCCCGACCTGCGCCTCGAGGAGCTGTCGTGCACGGCCGAGGCCGACCGCTGCACGATCCGCTCGCGGATGACCGGCACGTTCGCGGGGACCGGGCGGCTGCAGGGCGTGAAGCCCAACGGCGCCCGCATCGACCTCGAGATCGTCGACAACCTCGTCGTCCGCGACGGCCGCATCGTCGCCAACGACGCCTACCTCGACGGCCTCACGCTCGCCCGCCAGATCGGGGTCCTGCCGCCCGACGGCTCGCCCGCCCAGCAGGCGATCACCCGCGCCGTCAACGCCCGCACCCGCCTGGCCGCCACCGGCGTCAGCGGGCTGGAGAAGGTCGCCGACGGCGTCTGGCGGATGCGCGGCGGCCTCCCGGCCAAGGACTTCAACGTCTACCTGCTCGAGGAGGCCGACGGCGTCACGCTCTTCGACGGCGGCATCCGGGCGATGGCGAACGCGGTCGCGAAGGCCGGCGCTCGCCTGGGCGGCATCAAGCGGGTCGTCCTCGGGCACGCCCACCCCGACCACCGCGGGGTCGCCGCCCGCCTCGGCGTGCCCGTCCTCTGCCACGAGGCCGACCGCGCCGACGCCGAGGGCGACGGCGGCGTCCGCTACTTCCACCTCGACCGGCTCAACCCGCTCGCCCGGCGGGTCTACCCGACCCTCCTGCGCCGGTGGGACGGCGGGCCGGTCCCGATCGCCGGCACGGTCGCCGAGGGCGACGAGATCGCCGGGTTCCGCGTCGTCCACCTCCCCGGCCACGCGCCCGGGATGATCGCGCTGTTCCGCGAGGAGGACCGCGTCGCGCTGACGAGCGACGCGTTCTACGTGCTCGACGTGGAGACCGGGCGGCCGCGGCCGCCCCGGCTGCCGCACCCGGCGTTCAACCACGACACCGACCAGGCCCGAGCGTCGCTGCGCAAGCTCGCCGCCCTGGCCCCGGCCGCCGCGTGGCCGGGGCACCTGGGGCCGCTGACCGGCGACGTCCGGGCGCAGCTCGAGCAGGCGGCGGGGACTTGAGCCGGCGCAAGCGGCCGAAGAAGCCCGCCGACAAGCTCCGCGCCCCCACCTCGCGGTACGCCCACCCGGAGCACGGGGAGCTGGAGCTGCGGGGCGCGCTCACGCCCAAGACGCGCGCCGCCTACGCCGAGATCAGCGGCGTGCGCGAGGACGCCTGGCAGCGCCGGGTCGAGTTCCTGTTCGAGCGGCTCGCCGTGAGCTGGACGATCCACGACCTTCCGATCACGAAGCAGAAGGAGCTGCTGGCGCGGTTCCGCGTCGCCACGCAGGACGAGCGCGCATGGATCCGGTCCGTGCTGCGCGACCACCTCATCGAGCACTTCCCGGAGATGCAGACGCCATGACGACCGTCCCCGACCGCCTGCTGCTGGGCTCCGGCCCGTCCCCCGTCCCCCGGCGCGTCCTCGACGCGCTCGCGCAGCCGACGATCGGCCACCTCGACCCGGCGTTCGCCGAGCTGATGGAGGCGACGAAGGCGAAGCTGCGGCAGGTGATGCGCACCGCCAACGACGTGACGCTGCCGCTGAGCGGAACCGGCAGCGTCGGGATGGAGGCGATGGTCGTGAACTTCGTGCGGCCGGGCGACCGGGTCGTCTGCGGGGTCCACGGCCTGTTCGGCGAGCGGATGGCCGACGAGCTGGCCCGCAACGGGGCCGAGGTCGTGCGCGTCGAGGGCGAGTGGGGCCGCGCGCTGGACCCGGCCCGGCTGATCGACGCGCTCGACGAGCGGACCGCGGCGCTGTTCGTCGTCCACGGCGAGACCTCGACCGGCGTGCGCCAGCCGCTCGACGGCCTCGCCGCCGCCTGCCGCGAGGTCGACGCGCTGCTCATGGTCGACTGCGTGACGTCGCTGGCCGGCGCCCCGCTCTCGATCGACGACGAGGGCGTCGACGTCGCCTTCAGCGGCACCCAGAAGTGCCTGAACTGCCCGCCGGGCCTCGCCCCGTTCACGGCGAGCGAGCGGGCGCTCGAGCGCCTCGAGGAGGGGACGTGCCGCTCCTGGTACCTCGACCTCACGCTCCTGCTCGGCTACTGGGGCGGCGACGGCGCCCGCGCCTACCACCACACGGCGCCGATCAACCTCGTCTACGCGCTCGACGCGGCCCTCGACCTCGTCCTCGAGGAGGGCCTCGAGGCGCGCTGGGCCCGCCACCTCGACGCCCACGAGCGGCTCCTGCGCGAGCTGGAGCCGCGCGGCTTCGCGCGGCTGGCCCCCGAGGGCGAGCAGCTCGCCCCGCTGCTGTGCGTGCGGGTCCCCGAGGGCCTGGACGAGGCGGCCGCCCGGCGGGCGCTGCTGCTCGAGCACGGCATCGAGGTCAGCGGCGGCCTCGGCCCGCTCGCCGGGCAGGTGTGGCGGATCGGCGTCATGGGCGAGGGCGCCCGGCCCGAGGCGCAGGAGCGGCTGCTGGCCGCGATCGACCGGGTCCTGTGAGCGGATGATCGACGCCGCCCGCTTCGCGGACCTGCTCGCCGGCTACTGCCTGGAGGTCGAGACGGGCCAGCAGGTCCTCGTCCGCTCGACCCCGCTGGCCGCGCCGCTGCTGCTCGAGCTCCAGCGCGCGATCCTCGAGCGCGGGGCCTGGCCGCTGCTGCGCGTCGACCTCCCCGGCCAGGTCGAGGGCTTCTACGCGCACGCCCGCGACTGGCAGCTCGACGAGTTCCCCGAGCTGGCGCTGCTGGAGGCGCGCAAGGCGAACGCGACGCTGTCGATCCAGGCGCCGGAGAACACGCGCGCGCTGACCGGGATCGACCCGGCCCGGATGGCGCGCGTCGCCCGCGCCCGCGAGCCGATCCGCGAGCAGACGCTGCGCAGGCGCTGGTGCACGACGCTGTGGCCGACGCAGGCCAACGCCCAGCAGGCCGGCGCGTCGCTGGCCGCCTTCGAGACGTTCGTCTCGCGCGCGCTGTTCCTCGACCAGCCCGACCCGGTCCGCTCCTGGGGCGAGCTGCGCGCCTTCCAGGACGAGCTCATCGGCCGCCTGCGCACGGCCCGCGAGCTGCGCATCGAGGCCGAGGGGACCGACCTGCGCCTGAGCGTGAAGGGCCGCACGTGGGTGAACTCCGACGGGCGGCGCAACATGCCGTCGGGCGAGGTCTTCACCGGCCCGCTGGAGACGTCGGCGAACGGGACGATCACGTTCGACGTCCCGTCCGGCCCGGCCGGGGTCGACGTCGCCGGCGTGCGGCTGCGCTTCGAGGACGGCGTCGTCGTCGAGGCGCGCGCCGAGCGCGGCGACGACCACCTCCAGCGCGCGCTGCGCACCGACGACGGCGCCCGCCGCCTCGGCGAGATCGGCATCGGGACGAACTTCGGCATCGACCGGCCGGTCGGGGCGATCCTCTTCGACGAGAAGATCGGCGGGACCGTCCACCTCGCGCTCGGCCGCTCGTACCCGGAGACCGGCGGGAGGAACCGGTCCGCCCTCCACTGGGACCTCATCTGCGACCTGCGCCGCGGCGGCCGCCTGACCGCCGACGGCGAGGTCATCCAGCAGGACGGCCGCTTCGTGCGCTGAGCGGCCCGCCGGCCGAACGGACCACTGTCCGATGCTCCGGGGATCACGACTCCGGCCCGCGCTGCCGATATGACCCTCGATGACCGACGTGACGATCGCGGGCACCCGCACCCGCTGGGTGGGGGTCGGGCATGCCGTTGCGGAGGATGACGCCGCCGGGGAGGCCGCCGGGCGCGAGGCGGCGGCCGCCGCCGTCCAGGGCGCCGACCCGGCGCTCGTGCTCGTCTTCGCCAGCCCGTTCACCGACCTCGGGGCGGTCGCCCGCGGCGTCCGCGCCCAGGCCGGCCCCGACACGCCGACGCTCGGCTGCACGACCGCCGGCGAGATCGCCGGCCTGACCGTCGGGTCGGGCCACGTCGTCGTCGTCGCGCTCGGCGGACCGGGCCTCGAGATCCGCACCGCGAGCGCCGACCTCGCCGACGGACCGCGCGCCGCCGGCAGCGCGGCCGCGTCCTGCATGGACGGCATCGACCGCCCGCACCGGGCGCTCCTGCTCCTCTACGACGGGCTCTTCCTCGGCCGCTCGGAGATCGTGCGCGGCGCCTACAGCGTCGCCGGCGCCGGCGTGGCGCTCGTCGGCGGCGGCGCCGGCGACGAGCTGGCGATGCGGCGCACGCGCCAGCTCCACGGCGACCGGGTCCTCGCGAACGCCGTCGTCGCCGCCGCGATCGGCTCCGACGCCCCGATCGGCGTCGGCGTCGGGCACGGCTGGCGGCGGGTCGGCGAGCCGATCGTCGTCACCGCCAGCACGAACGAGCGGATCCTCACCCTCGACGACCGGCCCGCGCTCGACTGCTTCCTCGAGCGCCTCGGCGCCCCGCCCGGCGTCGACTCGACCGACGAGACGTGGCGGATCCGGGCGCTCAGCCACCCGCTCGGCCTGTCGCGCCCCGGCGGCGAGGAGGTCCGGGCCGTCATCGGCGTCGACTTCGAGGAGCGCTCGCTGCTGTGCGGCGACGTGCCGCAGGGCACGATGGTCTGGATCATGGACGGCGACGCCGAGAGCGTCCAGGCCGGCACGGGGATCGCCTGCGACGAGATGCTCGCGTCGCTCGGCGGCCACCCGCCCGTCGGCGTCGTCGCCTTCGACTGCGCCGCGCGGCGCAACCTGCTCGGGCCGGAGGGGACCGCGCGGGAGGCGGAGATCCTGACCGAGCGCCTCGGCGCGCCGGTCGGCGGCTTCTACACCTACGGCGAGATCGCCCGCACCCGCGGCTCCCGCGGGGTGCACAACGCGACGCTCGTCCTCCTGGGCCTGGCCTGACGGGTCGCCGGCCGATGCTCGACGCCTTCCAGCAGTCGCCCCACCAGCTCGTGGAGTTCATCACGGCGGTCGCGGCGCGCGAGGACGGCGTCAGCGCCGCGCAGGCCGCGGCCGAGCTCGCCTCCGAGGAGTTCGACGCCGAGGTCGGCGCGGTGATCGTCGGCGACCGGCTCGAGGCCGCGGTCGGCTTCGGCTCGGCCCCGCCGCCGGCCGAGGCCCTCTGCGCGATCCGGCCCGGGCTCGGCGTCGCCGACCTGCGGGGCGTCGGGATCGCCCACGTCGCCGCCGCCGGCTGGGACGACGCGCCGCCCGGGCGGCTCGTCGTCGCCCGTCTCGACCGCGGCTTCGCCCCCGAGGAGCACATCCTCCTGCTCGGCATGGCGCGCGGCCTGGGCCTGACGCTGCGCACGATCGAGGCGCTCGAGACCGAGCGGCGGCTGCGGGCCGAGCACCAGCGCCAGGCCGAGGAGCTGGCCGAGCGCCAGCGGCTGCTGGAGATCCTGCTCGACATCCAGCGCTCGATCTCGCACCGCAAGCCGCTGCGCGAGATCCTCGACGCGATCACCGCCGGCGCGGCGACGCTGCTCGGCGTCCAGCGCGTGTCGCTCGTCCTCGACGACGCGCTCGACCCGGGCCGCCCGATCGTCGCCCGCACCAACAGCCCGGCCGGCGGCCCCGCCCCGGCCGGCGACGCGCTCGTCGCGTCCGTCCACGTCAACGGCCGGCCCGCCGGCGCGCTCGTCGCCGCCCCGCCCGAGGGCGGCGAGTTCGACCCCGCCGACGCCGAGCTGCTGACCGCGTTCGCCGAGCACGCCAGCCTCGCGCTCACCGACGCGCAGACGCTCCAGGCGATGCAGGAGGCCTTCCACGACGAGCTGACCGGGCTGCCGAACCGGGCGCTGTTCGTCGGCCGCCTCGAGCAGGCGCTCGAGGCCCCCCGCGCCGGCGAGCGCGAGGTCGCGGTCCTGTTCGTCGACCTCGACCGCTTCAAGGCCGTCAACGACAGCATCGGCCACGCCGCCGGCGACGAGCTGCTGCGCGCGGTCGCCGGGCGGATCCTCGGCTGCCTGCGCACCGGCGACACCGCGGCCCGCTTCGGCGGCGACGAGTTCGCCGTCCTGCTGGAGGGCGCCCGCTCGGCCGCGAGCGCCGAGCGCGTCGCCGACCGCGTCATCGAGGCGGTGCGCCGCCCGTTCCAGATCGCCGGCAAGACCGTCCTCGTCGGCGCGTCGATCGGCATCGCCTACGGCGACGACGGCGTCGAGGGCGCCGACGAGCTGCTGCGCAACGCCGACCTGGCGATGTACCAGGCCAAGCGCGACGGCCGCGGGCGGCGGGCGACGTTCGTGCCGGCGATGCTGACCGCCGTGCTCGAGCGCGTCGAGCTGGAGACCGCGCTGCAGACCGCGGTCGCCCGCGGCGAGCTGAGCGTCGTCTACCAGCCGCTCGTCGCGCTCGAGGACGGCCGCCCGACCGGTGTCGAGGCGCTGCTGCGCTGGACCCACCCGACGCTCGGGACCGTCGCCCCGTCGACGTTCGTGCCGATCGCCGAGGACATCGGCGCGATCGGCGAGATCGGCCGCTGGGCGCTCGACGAGGCGTGCGCGCGGGCGGCCGCCGCCCGCCGCCGTCGGCCGTGGCTGCGGATGGCGGTCAACGTCTCCGCCCACCAGGTCCGCGACCCGGAGTTCCCGGTCCAGGTCGAGGCCGTCCTCGACCGCCACGGCCTCCCCGGCGACGCGCTCACGCTCGAGCTGACCGAGACCATGCTCGTCGACGAGCACGGCGACGCGCTCGCCCAGATGGAGCGGCTGAAGGCGCTCGGCGTGTCGATCGCCCTCGACGACTTCGGGACCGGGTACTCGGCGCTGCGCTACCTCCAGCAGTTCCCCGTCGACGAGCTGAAGATCGACCGCTCGTTCGTCGCGCAGATCGGCGACGACCCCGACGAGGGCGACGACGCGGTGGTGCGCACGATCGTCGAGCTGGGGCGCGTGATGGGGATGCACACGATCGCCGAGGGGATCGAGACCCCCGCCCAGGCGCAGCGGCTGCAGGCCCTCGGGTGCCGGTTCGGCCAGGGCTTCCTGTTCGCGGCGCCGATGCCCGCCGACCGCCTGGAGGCGTGGCTGGAGCAGGCGGCGCCCGTGTGCCGCGCCGCCTGACCCTGACGTTCGGCGGCCAGGTGTCGAGGTTGCCCCCGGGGGCCTTCTGCGATCCGGCCCCCGACCGTACTCTCCGGTGCGGCATGCGTCGGACCAAGATCGTCGCCACCATCGGCCCCGCCTCGCGCGACCCCGACGTCCTGCTGCGCATGGTGCAGGCGGGCATGGACGTGGCGCGCCTGAACTTCTCCCACGGCACCCCGGAGGAGCACCACGAGAACGCGCGCCTCATCCGCGAGGCGGCGGGCCGCGCCGGACGGCCGGTCGCGATCCTGCAGGACCTGCCGGGGCCGAAGCTGCGCCTCGGCCGCCTCGAGGGCGACCGCGTCGAGCTCGCCGTCGGCGACGAGGTCACGTTCACGTGCGGCGACACCGAGACCGTCGGCCACCACCGCCACATGACGATCTCGTGGGGCGGGCTGGCCCGCGGCATGACGCCCGGCGAGGTCATCTACCTCGCCGACGGCTCGGTCCGCCTGCGGGTCACCGCGGTCCGCACCGAGGCGGCCGAGATCGACACGGTCGTCGAGGTCGGCGGCAGCGTGCTGTCGCGCCAGGGCGTGAACGTGCCCGGGCCGGTCGACGAGCTCCCGTCGGTGCCCGAGGAGGACCTCGCGCACCTGCGCGTCGGCGAGCAGATCGGGGTCGACCTCGTCGCGCTGTCGTTCGTGCGCCGGGTCGAGGACGTCGAGTTCCTGCGCCGCCACACGCGGCTGCCGCTCATCGCCAAGATCGAGAAGCCGCAGGCGGTCGAGGCCGCCCGCGAGATCATCTACGCCGCCGACTGCGTCATGGTCGCGCGCGGCGACCTCGGCATCGAGCTGCCGATCGAGGAGGTCCCGATCGTCCAGAAGCAGCTCCTGCAGACGGCCGGGGCGATGGCGCGCCCGGCGATCACCGCCACCCAGATGCTCGACTCGATGGTCGCCTCCAGCCGCCCGACGCGCGCGGAGGTCGCCGACGTCGCGAACGCGATCCTCGACGGCAGCGACGCGGTCATGCTCTCGCAGGAGACGGCGATCGGCCGCTACCCGGTCGACGCGGTCGCGATGATGGCCGCGATCGCCCGCCAGACCGAGAAGTCGGCGCCGTACGAGCACTGGAACGACGTGCGGGTGCGCCGCGACGCGCGCGACCCGGCCTACACGGTCGCCCACAAGGTCGTCGAGGCGGCGCGCGAGCTGGCGCTCGACGCGATCGTCGTCCCCACCCTGTCGGGCCGCTCGGCCCGCCTCGTCAGCGCCAACCGGCCGAACGTGCCGATCTACGCGCTGTCGCCGGGCCGCGAGACCGTGCGCCGCTGCGGGCTGATGTGGGGCGTGCGGGCCGCGTCGATCCGCCGCCACGAGGTCACCGAGGAGCTCATCGCCGACGCCGTCCGCCGCGTCGCCGAGCTGGGCTGGTGCTCGCCCGGCCAGCGGGTCGCGGTCACGGCCGGGCTTCCGAGCGGACGCCCGGGGACGACGTCGCTGATGCAGATCCAGGAAGTCTGAGGCGCCCGCGCGACTGGGCGATCCCGACGGCGAGGCCGCCGATCCACATCGCGATGATGATCGCGACGGCGGCCTTCGTCTCCGGCCGCGAGAAGTCGCCGAACGAGCCGCCGAGCGCGACGTAGGCGAACGTCCGCGGGGCGGTGCCGAGCGCGGTCGCCGGCGCGATCGTCGCCAGCGGGATGCGCGTCAGGCCGAGCGCGTAGTTGCAGAGGTTGTACGGGACGCCCGGCAGCAGCCGGATCGCGAGCACCGACAGGAACCCGCGGCGCTCCAGGAACGCGGCGAGCAGCCCGATGCGGCGCCCGCCGATCCGCTCGACCGCGTCGCCGGCGACGAAGCGCGAGATCGAGGCGGCCGCCAGCGCGGTCAGCGTCGCGCCGACGACCGCGACCGGGGTGCCGAGCGCGGTCCCGAACAGCAGCCCGGCCGCCCCGGCCAGCAGCGGGCCGGGGAAGCACACGCAGCCGAGCGCGGCGCTGACCGCGACGAACGCGATCGGGCCGGCGACGCCGAGCCCGTCGACCCAGTCGCGCACGCGGTCGGCCGACAGCGAGCCGCTGACGGCGACGATCACGAAGGTGCTCGCGACCGCGATCGCGAGGCCGCCGAGCCGCAGGGCCGGCGGCAGCCGTCTCACCCGCGCCGCGACCAGAACGCGGCCTCCTGCCGCCCGAGCTCGGTCTCCGGCTCGGCCCCGTAGATCCACTCGCGGGCGATCCGGTACCAGTTCGCCTTCGCGCGCAGCTGGCCGAGGACGGCCAGGGTCAGGACCTCGAGGCGCCGGCCGAAGAGGTGGTCGGGCGGCAGCGACTCGTGGCGCATCTGGGCGAAGTGGCGCGAGCGGGGGTCGCTCATGTCGATCATGACCTGGGTGGCGATCTCCGGCTCGAGCATGATCTCGGCGTCGGTCGTGTACCACCAGGTCAGGTCGCGGAACTGCTCGAGGAGCTGCTCGTCGCTGTAGCGGGCCGACTCGAGCACGAACCCGGCGGCGCGCAGGTCGGCGGCCAGCTCGTGCGGGCGGTCCTCGAGCGAGTGGCGGACCATCTGCAGCTCCAGCTCGGCGGCCTCGGCCGGCAGCCGCTTGAACAGGCCGAAGTCGAGGAACGCCATCCGCCCGTCGCGCAGCAGCAGCGAGTTGCCCGGGTGCGGGTCGCCGCTGAACTGGCGGTGGCGGTACATGCAGCCGAAGTAGAAGCGGAAGACGATCTCGCCGATGCGGTCGCGCTCCTCCTGGGGCAGCTGCTTGATCTCCTCGAAGCCGCGGCCGTCGACGAACTCGCTGACGATGACCCGCTCGCGCGAGAGCGAGGTGACGACGTCGGGGACGACGATGAACGGGTGGCCGCGGTAGATGCGCGCCAGCGAGCGCTGGTTGGCGGCCTCCAGCTCGTAGTCGAGCTCCTCGGCGATCCGCGCCCGGATCTCGTCGCCGATCGCCTTCGGGTCGAGGCCGGGGGCGACCGAGCGCATCAGCCGCAGGATCATCCCGAGGTTCTGCATGTCGGCGCGGACCGCCTGGGCGACCCCGGGGTACTGGACCTTGACGGCGACCTCGCGCCCGTCGCGGAGCGTCGCCCGGTAGACCTGGCCGATCGAGGCGGCGGCGATCGGGACCGGGTCGAACGTCTCGAAGACGTCCTCGAGCGGCTCGTCGTACTCGCGCTCGAGGACCTTGCGCATGTCCTTGAAGTCGACCTTCGGCGCGGCGTCGCGCAGCGCGGCGAGCTTCGTCTGGAACTCCTCGCGGTACTCCTCGGGGACGAGGCCGACGTCGAGGAACGACATGACCTGGCCGAGCTTCATCGCCGCGCCCTTCATCGTCCCCAGCGCGGCGACGATCTGCTCGGCGGTCTCGACCTGCCGGCGCTCGAGCGCGCGACGACGCTCCTCCTCGCCGCGGGCGACGTTCGCCGCCCGCGTGCCGAGCTGGCGGGCCGCCTGGCCGGCCGCGAGCCGTCCGACCCGGGCGCTGCGGGCCAGCCGGGAGGTGGGGATGCCCTCGTCGTCGCGCGGCGGGGTCACGGCGATGGGGTCATCCCGTCCGCACCTTCGATCCGGGGACGATGTCGTCGCGGCCGTCGGGCCAGCGGACCCAGGCCTTGTGGCCGCCGTCGTAGTCGTCCCCGAGCAGGATCAGGGTCGCCGGCTCGCCGAGGGCCGTGCAGGGCGCGTCGCCCTCCTTGTCGAGCCCGCGCCACACGCGGATGAAGCGGTTGCTCTCCCACTCGTCGCCGATCGTCGTCGGGTCGGTGTGGCCCGGGTGGACGACGGTGTCCTTCGGGAGCGCCATCAGCGTGTCCATGATCGAGCGCTTCAGGTCCTCGTAGGAGGTCGAGCCGGGCGCGCGCACGCCGCCGACGGAGTTCTTGAACAGGGTGTCGCCGGTGAAGACGTGGCCGTCGACGACGAGGGCGAGCATCCCCGCCGTGTGGCCCGGGGTGTGGAGGGCCCGCACCTCGAGGTCGCCGATCCGGACGCGCTCGGGCAGCGGCTCGGCCTGCCCGTCGAAGGGCTCGCGATCGTCGATCATCACCGTCAGGTCCGGCCAGCGCGCCAGGAGCGCGTCGAGCGCGCAGACGTGGTCATGGTGATGATGCGTGAGGAGCACGTGCGTGGGCGTGACGCCCAGCCGGTCGGCCGCCTCGATGAGCGGCTCCACCGGGCCCCCGGCATCCACGAAGAACCCCGTCCCGCCCTCGTGGTCCGCCACGAGGTACGTGTTGGACAGGAAGTCCGGGTGCATGCTCTTCTCGACGATCATGCCCCGGTAGATTGCCAGGTCATGGAGTTCCTCCACACGTGCTACCGGATCGGCGACATCGACCGGTCCGTGGCGTTCTACGAGGCGCTGGGGTTCGAGGAGCGCCGGCGGATGCCGATCCGCGACGAGGCGATCAACGTCTTCATGGGCCTCCCCGGCGAGCCCGACCGTCTCGAGCTGACCTACAACTTCGGCGTCGACTCCTACGACCTGGGCACCGGCTACAACCACATCGCCCTCGCCGTCGAGGACCTCGACGGGCTGCTCGCGCGCCTGGCCGAGCAGGGCATCGAGCCCGAGCGACCGCCCTACCGGATCCGCGAGGGGGGCAACCGCCTCTGCTTCGTGCGCGACCCGGACGGCTACCGGGTCGAGCTGATCGAGCGCGGCGTCGACGACTGACGCCGCGCCCCCGCCCGCCGGCCGTTGTCGGATTCACGTCGCGATGCGACCGCGATCCGACAACGATCGCCGGAGCGCGGCGATGACGGTGGCCGGGGCGCGCGTGACCTGGCGCTCGGTGAACCGGTGGACGACGCACCCGGCCGCGGTGAGGATCGCGTCGCGCTCGCGGTCGCGCTCGAACGCCGCCCGGGTGCGGTGGAACTCGTAGCCGTCGGCCTCGGCGACGACGCCCGCGTCGGGCCAGGACACGTCGACCTCGAGGCCCGCGATCTCGGCGTTGACCTTTGGGCGCGGGAGGCCGTGCCGCTCGCAGAGCTCGACGAGCCGGTCCTCGAAGTCCGAGCGGCTGAGGCCGCGGCCCTCCGGCCGGTGCTCGGCGGCGATGGCGGCGACGACGCGACTGCCGCGGCGACGCGGGTGGGCGGCGACGAGCCGGCCGACCTCCCCGACGTCGAGGATCCGCATGACGTCGGCCTGCGCGAACGCCCGCCGGACGACGCGCGGCGGGCGGGCGGTCGCGAGGTCGAGCAGCGTCCGCTCGACGGTCGTCACCGGGATCCCGTCGCGGACGGTCACGTCGGCGTCCGGGTCCAGCGACCGGTAGCGGTGCAGGCGCACGCCGCGGGGCGCGTCGCGCCCGGCGGTCCCCGGCACGGTCACGTGGATCCGGCGGGGCACGCCGCGTCCGATCTCCCACAGCAGCGCGGCGCTGCCGTGGCTCAGCGCGGCGCGCGGCCCGCAGGCGAGGACGGCGGCCAGCCAGACGCCGCGGACGCTGAGCGCGGCGTGCCCGACCGCGTACACGCCGGGGTGCACGGCGATGAGCCGGCCGGCGGCCAGCCGCCGCGCGATCGCGCTGCCGGAGAGGCCGAGGGCGCGCGCCTGGACGCGGGTGACGAGGCCGTGCTGCCGGGTGGCCAGCGCCGCCACCCGGCGATCGTTGTCGTGTCGCGGTCGCATACCGGTCACGAGGCGACAACGGCGGCCGGCTCGCCCCCGCCGGGGCCCGGGTACCCTGGCGGCGTCATGGGCCCGCGGCGCACGGCGGTGGCCGATCTCGGCTCCAACTCGTTCCGCCTCGTCGTCTTCTCCGCCGCCGACGGCTGGTGGCGTCGCACCGACGAGATCTACGAGGCCGTGCGGATCGGCGCGGGGCTGGCCGAGACCGGCGGGCTGAGCGCCGAGCGGATGGCCCGCGGCTGGTCGGTCGTCGAGGTGTTCGACCACTTCTGCCGGGCGACGGGGATCGACGACGTCGTCGCCGTCGCCACGTCGGCGATCCGCGACGCCGCCAACGGGGCCGAGTTCGTCGCGCGCGCGGCGGTCCCGGTGCGGGTCCTGTCTCGCGAGGAGGAGGCCCGCTACGGCTACCTCGCCGCGGTCAACTCGACGACGCTCGCCGACGGGGCCGTCCTCGACCTCGGCGGCGGCTCGATGCAGCTCGTCGCCGTCGAGGACCGCCGCGCGGCGCACCTGGCCTCCTGGCCGCTGGGCGCGGTGCGGATGACCGAGCGCTTCCTGGCCGACGGCGGCCCGGCGTCGCCCAGGCAGCTCGACCGGCTGCGCGCCCACGTCGCCGAGCGGCTCGCGGCCGAGCCGTGGGTGGCGCGGACCGGGGAGCGGCTCGTCGCGATCGGCGGGACGGTCCGCAACCTCGCGGCCGCGGCCGGCGCCGCCGCCGGCCTGCCGTCGATCGGCGTCCAGGGCGCCCGCCTCACGCCCGAGGCGCTCGGCGCGCTCGTCGACGAGCTCGCCGCGCTGCCGGCCGCCGAGCGCCGCAGGGTCGCGGGCATCAAGCCGGCGCGCGCCGACATCATCCTCGCCGGCGCCGTCGTCGTGCAGGCCGTCGTCGAGGCCGGCGGCTTCGACGGGGTCGAGGTGACCGAGGCGGGCCTGCGCGAGGGCGTCTTCTTCGAGCGCCACCTCGCGCCCGCCGACCCGCCCCTCTTCCCGGACGTGCGCCGCGCGAGCGTCCGCAACCTCGCCGCCCAGTACCGGGCGCAGGGCCCGCACGCCGAGCACGTCGCGCGGCTGGCGCTGTCGATGTTCGACCAGCTCGCGCGGCTGGGGCTGCACCCGGGCGACCCGGCCGAGCGCGAGCTCGTGTGGGCGGCCGCCGTCCTGCACGACATCGGCATGGCCGTCGACTACGACGACCACCACAAGCACACCCGCTACCTCATCCTCAACTCGGGGCTGCCGGGGTTCGCCCCGCGCGAGCTGGCGATCGTCGCCGAGATGGCCCGCTACCACCGCAAGGGGTCGCCGTCGTTCGCGGCCGACCTCGCCCCGCTCGTCGGCCGCGGCGACCAGGAGCTGCTGCGGCGCGGGGCGACGCTGCTGCGCCTGGCCGAGGGCATCGAGCGCGCCCGCGACCAGATCGTCCGCGACGCCGACCTGGAGGCCGACGGCGACGGGACGGTGACGCTGACGCTGCGCGCCGAGGACGGGGCCGGGGTCAACGTCGCGCGCTGGGCGGCCGAGCGCGAGATCGACCTGTTCGGCCGCGCGTTCGGCCGCGGGCTGCGCATCCGCTGACCGCGGCCGGGGCCGCCCGGGGCTCAGCCGCCGAGGCGCGCCGAGCCCCTCGGGCGGGCGTCCGCCTCAGATCTCGCGGATGCGGCCGGGCTCGTCGCCCCCGGCCGGGACGCCGACGGTCTGCGTGGCCACGGCCTCGACGACCTCGGCCTCCTCCTCCACGCGGCCCTGGTCGTGGTCGCCGTCGCAGAGGACGCGGAAGTTGCCCGAGGTGCCGCCGTCGGTCTGGATGATGATGCCGGGCAGGATCTCCTCGCCCTCCTCGAAGCCGAGGCGCTCCATGTCGAAATGCGACAGCCCGATGCCCCACGCGGTGTGGGTCGGGTTCTCGCGGTCGTGGGCGTTCAGCGCCATCTGGAACGCCCGCAGGTTCTTGCCCACCTTCGACGGATCCGACATCGCGCCGTCAGGCTACCGAACGCGGCGCGACGCGCAACGCCCCGCGCGGGCCGCCCGGCGCGGCCGCCCGGCGGCGCTCACGCCAGGCGCTCGCGGACCCGCTGCGCGAGCCGCTCGACGGCCGGGCAGGCGAGCCCGTGGGCGGCGCCGCGGCGCACGACGGCGCCGGCGATCGCGTCGAGCTCGGGCTCGCGGCCGGCGGCGACGTCGCGGGCCATCGCGGTCGTCGCGGCCGGGTCGAGCGCCCACAGCGCGCGCAGGGTCGCGTTGGCGTCGAGGGCCGCGCCCTCGGCCCGCGCGACCGCGACCGTCTCGTCGACGGCGTCCTCGAGGTCGAGGCGCCGGCGCGGGTGGTCGCGGATCGGCCCGATCGGCAGCCCGTGGGCGGCGGTGGCCAGCGACGGCGCGACGAGGCCGGCCAGCCGCCGCCACAGGACCGGCGCCTCGCCGTCGCCGAGCCGGGCCGGCAGCTCGGCCGCGCGCAGGACGTCGACCAGCGCGGCCAGCCGCGGGCGGGCCGCCGGCGCGTCGGCGGCCAGCTCGACGCGGACCGCGCCGCCGCGCTCCTCGACCTCGCCGGGCCCGACGCGCTCGGCGTCGACGTCGATCGCGGCGACGACCGCCCGCGGCCCGAACCGGGCGCGCAGCGCGGCCACGTGGTCGAGGCCGTCGAGCAGCGGGACGACGAGCCCCGGCTCGCCCGCGACCCGCTCGAGCGCCGCGTCGAGCGCGGCGGCCCGCGTCGCGACGACGAGCACGTCGACGTCGTCGTCGAGGCGGGCGGTCGCGGCCGGGCGGGCCTCGACGGCGCCCAGCCGCGCGCTGCGGACCCGCAGCCCGCGGTCGGCGATCGCGGCGGCGGTCGCCTCGCGAGCGACGACGGTGGTCGCCACCCCCGCCCGCGCGAGCGCGGCGGCGACGAACCCGCCCACGCCGCCGGGCCCGAGCACCGCCACGCGTGTCATGGCGCGCAGCGTAGGCGCCCGCTCAGGACGGCGGGAGGGCGAGCGGGTCGACGAGGACGCCCGGGTTGAGGATCCCGGCCGGGTCGACCGCCGCCTTCGCCGCGCGCAGGGCGTCGGCGAACGGGTCGGGCCGCTGGCGGTCGTACCAGGGGCGGTGGTCGCGGCCGACGGCGTGGTGGTGGGTGATCGTCCCGCCGGCGGCCAGCAGCGCCTCCGACGCCGCGCGCTTGACCGCCCACCACTGCGCCTCCTCGTCGCCGCGCCGCGCGGGCGCGAGCACGGTGAAGTACGGCGCGCACCCGTCCGGGTAGGCGTGCGTGATCCGGCAGGTCACGAGCGCGCGCTCGTCGCCGAGCGCGCCCCGCGCCGCGTCGCGCACCGCGGCGTGCAGCGCCGGCAGCCGCTCCCACGTGACCGCGGTCTCGAACGTCTCGGTGAGGACGCCGAGCATGACGAGCACGTCGCGCAGGTACGGGGCGCGCAGGAACGCCTCTCGCCACGCGCCGGCGGCGCCTTCGCGGTGGCCGGCCCCGGCGGGCTCGTCCCACGTGCCGCCCGCCTCCGCGCACAGCTCCAGCCCGCGGGCGAGCAGCCCGTCGACCGGGGCGTCGACGGACTCGAACCCGAGCACGAGCAGCGCGTGGCGGCCGTCGCCCGCCCCGCTGAACGCGGCCTCGGCGGCGTCGACGAGCCGGCAGTTCGCGGGCCGCAGGCCGGCCTGGACGATCGTCCGCACCGCCTCGGCCCCCAGCTCCAGCGACGGGAGGCGCACCGCGCGCGAGGCCCGGTGGCGCGGGCGCGGCTGGACGCGGACCCACGCCTCGGTGATGACGCCGAGGACCCCCTCCGAGCCGAGCAGCCAGCGGTCCGGGCTGGGGCCGGCGCCCGAGCCGGGCAGCCGCCGCGACGCCCACGTCCCCGCGGGCGTGAGCGCCCGCACCGACTCGACGAGGTCGTCGATGTGCGTCGGACCGGTCGCGAAGTGCCCGCCGGCGCGGGTGGCGATCCAGCCGCCGAGCGTCGACAGCTCGAACGACTGCGGGAAGTGGCGCAGCGTGAGATCGTGCTCGCGCAGCCGCCGCTCCAGCTCGGGGCCGAGGATCCCGGCCTGGACGCGGGCCGCGCGCGACACCGGATCGACCTCGAGGACGGCGTCGAGCGCGCCGAGGTCGAGCGAGACGACCGGCCCGTCGACCGCGGGCGTCACGCCGCCGACGACCGAGGTGCCGCCGCCGTAGGGGACGACGGCGACGCCGTGCTCGGTCGCCCACTCGAGCACGACCGCGACCTGGCACTCGTCGCCGGGCCGCGCCACGGCGTCGGGCGCGTGGTCGAAGCGCCCGCGCAGCGCCCGCACCACGTCCAGGTACGACTTCCCCCACGCGTGCGTCGCGCGCGCGTGGTCGGAGACGTCCCACGGCACGCCGGCCGGGGGCGGCGGCAGCGGCCGCGGCGCGCGCAGGGCGGCGGCCTCCAGCGGCACCGGCTCCTCCGGCGCCTGGGCCGCGAACCCGAGCCGCTCCTCCACGAGCGCGGACGCGCCGGCGGCGTCGGCGGCCGACACGGCCTCGTCCTCGTAGCCCCATCCCCAGTGCTTGCGCCGTCGCGCCACGGCGCGAGTCTAAGCTGAGGGCGTGGTGAACCCGCCGACGCTTCCCGCCCTCCTGGCCCGGGGCCCGTGGGCCCCGGACGCGGTCGAGGCGCGCTGGCGGACCGACCCGTACGAGCCGAGCGCCGAGCAGGCGACGGCCGCCGACGAGGCGATCGCCGCCCTGCGCGAGCGCGGGTCGCCGAGCCACGACGGGTTCGCCGCCCGTCTCGCCGGCCACCGGGTCGACCCCGACGGGCGGCTCATCCTCGAGCTGCAGCCGGTGCGCTGGGCGCTGCGCCTCGGCGAGGACGCCTGCGACAGCCTCTCGGCCCTGTGCGTCACGCGCGACCACGAGGGCCGCTGGCTGGCGGGCCGCCGCGCCTCCTGGCTGGCCTCGTGGGCCGGGCAGTGGGCGCTCGGCGCGGGCGGCGCCGTCGATCCGCAGGAGAACCCGATGGACACGCTCGTGCGCGAGCTGCGCGAGGAGTGGTCGGTCGAGCCGGAGCGGGTCACCGGCGAGGCGCTCATCGCGCTCCCCGGGCGGATGACGATGTTCGTCGGGGTCGCCTGGCTGCCCGCCGGGGCGCAGGTCGTCCCCGACCACGAGCACGACGCCTACGCGTGGTGGCCCGCCGACCCGGCCGACTGGCCGGCCGAGGCCCACCAGCAGCTGCGCCGGATGGCCGCGCTCCTGGCGTGAGCGCCCGGTCCGCCAGCCCGGCCGCCGCGCCGCGCGGCCCGGTCGCCCGCGTCCTCACCTTCGAGCGCCTGGAGATCGCCTCGTTCACCCACTCGGCCGTCTACTTCGGGCTGCTGCTGACCTGGGCGCTCGGGCTCAACGGCGTCAAGCACTGGCTGGGCTGGGCGCACGGCATCGGCTGGATCCTCATGTGCATCGCCACGATCCTCGCGCTGCACGCCCGCGTCATCACCCTGCGCATCGCCGTGGCCGTCGCCGTCATCGGCGCCGTCGGCCCGTTCGTGGGCTCCTACGAGTTCGTCCGCGAGCAGCGCCGGCGCAGGCGACACGCCCCCGCTGACCCGGCGCGCTACAGTCAGGGCTCGGATGGCAGTTGAGACCCGAGTCCAGGTCGCGATGCCCCAGATGGGCGAGTCCGTGACCGAGGGTGTCGTGCTCCAGTGGCACGTCAAGGAAGGCGACCGCGTCGCCGTCGACGACGTACTCGTCGAGATCTCCACCGACAAGGTCGACGCCGAGGTCCCGTCCCCTGCCGCCGGCACCGTCGTCAGCGTGCTCGCCGCCGAGGGCGACACCGTCACCGTCGGCACCGTCCTGTGCGAGATCGAGAGCGGCGAGGGCGAGGCGTCCACGTCCGCGCCCGAGGCTCAAGCCCCCGGCGGCGATGACGATGGCTCGGGTGCCATGATCGAGATCACGATGCCCGCGATGGGCGAGTCGGTCACCGAGGGCGTCATCCTCGAGTGGGCCAAGTCCGTCGGCGACCCGATCGAGGCCGACGAGACGCTCGTCGAGATCTCGACCGACAAGGTCGACGCCGAGGTCCCGTCGCCGGCCAGCGGCGTCGTGGCCGAGATCCTCGCGCAGCAGGGCGAGACCGTCACCGTCGGCCAGGTCCTCGCCCGCCTGCAGTCCGCCAACGGCGCGCCCGCGAAGGCCGCCCCGGCGCAGGCCCCCGCCGCCGACGCCAACGG
>JADGIB010000262.1 GCA_019683665.1 Solirubrobacteraceae bacterium | reverse complement strand
CGAGGTGCGGGCGCCCTGGTCGGCCAGCTCGCGCGCCTCCTGGGCGGCGATCGCCGTCTGCTCGGCCGTCACCCGCGTCTCGTCGACGGTCCGCACCTGGCGCTCGGCGCCCGAGGCCACCTCGCCCACGGCGTGGGCGATCTCGCCCACCGCGCGGCCCGCCTCCTCGGAGGTGCTCGCCATCTGCTGGCTGGCCTCGGCCAGGTGGGCCGCCGTCTGCGACATGCGGCCGACGACCTCGCGGACGCTCGCGAGCATCGTCGCGAACGCGCGGCCCAGCGTGTCGCGCTCGGACTTCGGCTCGACCTCGACGGTGAGATCGCCGTCGGCGACGCGCTGGGCCGCCCCGGCGAGGCCGCGCTGGTAGGCGATGACGCCGCGGAACGCGTCGGCCATCTGGCCGAGCTCGTCGCGGGAGCGCAGCTCGATCTCCTGCTCGACGTCGCCCTCGGCCAGGCCGTGGGCGGCGGCGACCATCTGCCGGGCGGGCCGGCGGATGCTGCGCGCGATCACGAACCCGACGGCGGCAGCGACGACGAGCGCGGCGATGCCGAGGATGAGCATCAGGCGCCGGGCGGCCGCGGTCTCGTCCTGGACCTCCTGGGTCTTCGCCTTCTGGCGCGCGTTGATCGACGCGGCGAGCCGGCCGGTGATCTCGTTCGTCTCCTGCGCGTACTGCGGGTTGGAGAGCGCGATCTGGTTGCCCTTGTCGAGGTCGCCGGCCTGGTAGGCCTCGAACATCTCGGCCTCGTTGGCCATGAACTTCTCGATCGGCTCGCCGATCGCGTCCATGAGCTGCTGCTCGCTCGGCGTGAGCTGCCGGCGCATCGCGGCGATCTCCGCGTCGCTCGTGTCCGCGAGCACCTGGGTGAACATCTCGTGCGCCTGGCGCCCGGCGCCGGACTCGTCGCCGGACTGCGCGTAGGCGGCGACCTGGGTCGCGAGGTTCTGCATCGACGCGACCTGCGTCTGGAACGTGCGGAAGCCGTCGTTGAGCTGGGCGAGCTGCGCGACCTCCTTCGAGCCGTCGCGAGCCTTCTCGAGCGAGACCCAGCCGATGACCACGACCGCGGCGAGCACCGCGCAGATCACGCCGAACCCGGCGGCGAGCCGGCCGGCGATGGGCCAGTCGGAACAGCGGCGTAGGGAGAGCAAAAGGGGTCCTTCCCTCGTGGACGGGACAGTGCGTCGCCTGAGGTATCGGCACCCCTTGTGCCGGGTGGAGCGAGCGGCGACGCGCCTGGACGCACCGCCGGTCGAGCGTTCAGGAGGCGCTGCGCGTGCGCGCGCGCGTCGCGCCCGCGCGCGGGCGGGTGCGTCCCGAGCCGCCCGCGGCGCCCGCGCTCTTCGCGCCGCCGGAGCCGCGCTTGGCGCCTGCGCCGCCCGCGCCGCGCTTCGCGCCGCCGGCGCCGCCCGAGCCCGTGACCCTCGACCTCGACCTGACCGTTCGGGTCTGGCCGGCGGGGCGGCGCTCGCGCGGCGGGATCTCCTCGGTCACGACGGCCTTCGTCAGCACCGGGATCTGGCGCTCCAGGAAGGCGGCCATCCGCTCCTCCTGGCGGCGGTGCTCGCGGGCGAGCCTGGCCGTGTCGTCGTCGCCGAGCGCCTCCGCGAGCGTCTCGATCGCCAGGTACGTGGCGATCTCCTCGTGCTCGTTGAAGTACTCGGTCTTCGCGTTCTTGAGCATCTTCTCGGCCTCGCCGGTGCCGCGCAGCGCGTGCAGCTGCCCCTTGGCCAGCGACAGCGCCCTGCTCGCCACCGCCTGCGCCGTCTCGGCGACCTCGGTCACGACGCCCTGGTCGACGCTCCCGCCGAGCTGCGCGATGCGGCGCTCGAGGTTGCGCGACTGCGCCCGCGTCTCGGCCAGGTGCTCCTCGAGCCGCTTGCGGTAGGCCGGGCGCGTCGTCATCGCCAGGTGCGCCTGGAGAGCCGTCACCAGCTCCTCCTCCTTGCCGTGGGCCTCGTTCAGGTACTGGAGGAGCTTCTGCTCGCGTGCGGTCGTCTCGGGCATGGACGGGGAACTACCCCGACAGGACCCGCGCGACGCCCGGGGCTCGCGCCTATCCTGGTTGGACCAGCACTCGAGGGTGGAGGACCCGAACATGGCCGTTGCCGTCCCGTTCGAGGAGAAGACGGAGGACCAGAAGGCGATCACCGAGATGGTGCGCCAGTTCGTCGACGAGCAGATCCTGCCCGTCGCCGAGCGCTACGACCACGAGGACGAGTTCCCCGAGCCGATCGTCGAGCAGATGAAGGAGCTCGGGCTGTTCGGGGTCACGATCCCCGAGGAGTACAGCGGCATGGGCCTCGACCTCACGACCTACGCGATGATCGTCGAGGAGCTGTCGCGCGGGTGGATCTCGATCTCCGGCGTGATCAACACGCACTTCATCGGGTCCTACCTGCTCCTGAAGTACGGCACCGACGAGCAGAAGCAGAAGTACCTGCCGCGGATGGCCACCGGCGAGATCCGCGCCGCGTTCTCGCTCAGCGAGCCGGAGCTCGGCTCCGACGTCCAGGCGATCAAGACCTCGGCCAGGAAGCTCGACGACGGGACCTACGAGATCAACGGCCAGAAGATGTGGGTCACGAACGGCCTGCGCTCCGCCCTCGTCTTCGTGCTCGTCAAGACCGACCCCGAGGCCGAGCCGCGCCACAA
Organism: Solirubrobacteraceae bacterium; assembly: GCA_019683665.1. GTDB lineage: Bacteria > Actinomycetota > Thermoleophilia > Solirubrobacterales > Solirubrobacteraceae > Capillimicrobium. The sequence goes on along the minus strand of JADGIB010000262.1, from coordinate 2,486 downwards.
GGGCTTCACCTGCTTCATCGCCGAGAAGGAGCCCGGGGTGGCCGAGACCCCCGGCCTCACCGTCCCGCCGAAGATCAGGAAGATGGGCTACAAGGGCGTCGAGTCGACCGAGCTCGTCTTCGACGGCTACCGCTGCCCGGCCGAGAACGTCCTCGGCGGCGAGGAGGCCGGCCTGAACAAGGGCTTCGCCCAGATGATGGACGCGCTCGAGGTCGGCCGCGTGAACGTCGCCGCGCGCGGCGTCGGCGTCGCCCAGCGCGCGCTCGAGCTCGCGCTGCGCTACAGCCAGGAGCGCAAGGCGTTCGGCAAGCCGATCGCCCAGCACCAGGCGATCACGTTCAAGCTCGCCGACATGGCGACCCAGACCGAGGCGGCCCGCCTGCTCACCCTGCGCGCCGCTCGGCTGAAGGACGCCGGCCTGCGCTCCGACATGGAGGCCGGGATGGCGAAGCTCTTCGCCTCCGAGGCCGCGCGCTTCTGCGCCGAGGAGTGCCTGCGCATCCACGGCGGCTACGGCTACTCGAAGGAGTACGAGATCGAGCGGCTCTACCGCGACGCGCCGCTCCTGCTCATCGGCGAGGGCACGTCCGAGATCCAGAAGATGGTCATCGGGCGCAAGCTGCTCGAGCGCCACCGGATCTGAGCGCCGGGGCGCCCGGACGGGGCGGCGCGCCGGGCCCGGCGCGCCGCCGCATCGATCGTGCGTCGAAGCACGGTCATGCGCGCGCCCGCGCGTGCCGATGCGTGGGGTGATGACCCCGACCACCACGCAGCACCCGTCCCACGGCCTCCGCCCCCACACGACGATCGCGGTCAGCCGGCGCGCCGTCGCCGCGCACCGCCGCGAGCGGCGCGACGCGGCGGCCGACGACGAGGTCGTGACGTACGAGATCGCGCTCGCCCGGCTCTACGAGGCGATCATCACCGCCGAGCGCTGGGTCGCGCGCCGCGAGCGGACGCTCGCCGAGTACGAGCAGCGCCGGGTCGCGGTCGTCCGCCGGCTGTCGGCCAACGGGATGATCGACCGGTCCGACGCCGCCCGCGCGCACTGAACCCGTAGACTGCGCGGCCGATGGCCTCGGCCGCCGACACCGCCGCCCAGATCGCCGCCGCCGTCACCCGGCTCCTCGACGAGGTCCCGGCGCTCAAGCCGCTGAAGCTCGTCATCGGCCTCGACCTGCGGGCCCGCGGCGACGTGCAGCAGTACCGGGTCGAGCTGCCGGGCCCGAAGGTGACCAAGGACATCGCCGCCGACGCGAAGGTCCGCGTCGAGGTACCCCGCGCGTTCTTCAACGAGATGGTCAAGGACGGCCGCGTCGCCGACTGGCGCGAGGCGTTCACCTACGGCCAGGCGAAGGCGACGGGCCCGACGCAGATCCTGCAGCTCATCGAGCGCGTCGTCGAGAAGCAGGAGGAGCGCCAGCGCGCGCGGCGGGCGCGGCCGTCCTCATGAGCGGGCGCATGCCTCCCGAGTGGGAGGCCCACGAGCGGACGATCATGGGCTGGCCGTGCCGGGCCGAGCTGTGGGGCGACCGCATCGAGCAGGCGCGTGTCGAGTACGCCGGGGTCGCCAACGCGATCGCCGCCTTCGAGCCCGTGCTCATGATCGCCCCGCCCGCGCTCGCCGGCGAGGCGCGCGCGATGCTGAGCGGGGACGTCGAGGTGTGGCCGGCGGCGATCGACGACTCGTGGCTGCGCGACAGCGGGCCGATCTTCGTCGGCGAGGCCGCCGTCTGCTTCGGCTTCAACGCGTGGGGCGGCAAGTTCCCGCCGTGGGACGACGACGCGACGATCGCCGGCCGCGTCTGCGACTACCTCGGCCGCCCGTGGACGCGCTCGGAGATGGTGCTCGAGGGCGGCTCGATCGCGATCGCCGCCGACGGGTCGCTCATCACGACCGAGCAGTGCCTGCTGAACCCGAACCGCAACCCGGGCTGGTCGCGCGAGCGGATCGAGCGGGAGCTGCTCGACCGCCTCGGGCCGACGCGCGTCGTGTGGCTCGGCGACGGGCTCGTCGAGGACCGCGACACCGACGGCCACGTCGACATGATCTGCATGCCCGCCCCGGGCGGCGAGGTCCTGCTGCAGTGGTGCGGCGAGGACGACCCGAACTTCCCGCGGATGGCCGAGAACCGCCGCCGCCTCGAGGCGGCCGGGTTCGAGGTCGTCCTCTGCGACGTGCTCGCCCGCGACGGCGAGGACACGATGAGCTACCTGAACGCGTACGTGTGCAACGGCGCGGTGATCGTCCCGCAGGCCGGCAAGCCCGAGCTCGACGAGCGCGCGCTGGCGATCTACCGGCGCGCGTTCCCCGGGCGCGAGGTTGTCGGCGTGCCGGCGATGACGATCGCGTTCGGCGGGGGCGGCCCGCACTGCATCACCCAGCAGGTCGTCCCGGCGCCCTGAGGCCCGCGTCGGTTGTGGGGGGGGGGGGGGCGCGCGGGGGCGCCCCCCCCCCCCCCGAGAGATATAAAAAAAACCGCCCC
>JADGIB010000261.1 GCA_019683665.1 Solirubrobacteraceae bacterium | reverse complement strand
CCTGGTACCGGACCGGGCCGGTCGGCCACTTCGTCGCGGGCGCCGCCGACTGGGCCCAGTGGCTGGCGGCCCACGCCCGGCGGCGCGCCCGCGCCCGCCTGGCCGCCACCCGTCGCGCTCGATAGCGTGCGCCAGCGACCGTGCTCGCGCTGGTCGCCACGAACCTGATCCGCCACAAGGGACGCACGATCGCGACCGCGATCGGCATCGCCATCGGCGTGGCCACGATCGTCGCGCTGCTGTCCATCGGCGACGGCCTCAAGCGCACCGCGGGCGAGCTCGTCCACCTCGGGCAGTCCGACTTCGGCCTGTTCCAGGACGGGCTCGCCGACCCGACCGCGTCGATCCTCCCCACCTCGCTGGCCCGCGACCTCGAGCGGCGCCCCGACGTGTCCCGCGCCACGCCGCTGCTGCTGATCGTCGAGGCGATCCGCCAGGACCCGGCGGCCGTCGTGTTCGGCGCCGAGCCCGACGGGTTCTTCGCTCAGCGGCTCGTCATGACCGACGGGCGGCGCGACCTCGGCCGCCGGCGCGCGGTGATCGGCGACCAGCTCGCCGAGCGCCTCGGCGTCGGCGTCGGCGACACCGTGCGCATCAAGCGCCGGCCGTTCACCGTCACCGGCGTCTTCCACACCGGCATCTTCTTCGAGGACAACGGCGCGGTCATCGACCTCGCCACCGCGCAGCGCCTCGAGCGCCGCGGCGACGACGCCACGAACATCGTCGTCGAGCTCGCCCCCGGCGCCGACCAGCGCGAGACCGAGCGGGCCGTGCAGCGGGCCCACCCGGGCACGATCGCGATCGGCACGCCCGAGCAGGCGGCGCGCATCGGCGCCAACGGCGAGCTCGTGCGCAAGACCGTGACGATCGTGGCCGCGCTCGCGCTGATCGTCGGCGGTCTCGGCGTCACGAACACGATGGCGATGGCCGTGCTCGAGCGCGAGCGCGAGCTGGCGCTCCTCAGCGCGATCGGCTGGCGGCGCGCGCGGATCGCCCTGCTCGTGCTCGCCGAGGGGGTGGCGACCAGCGTGCTCGGGGCCGCGCTCGGCCTGCTGCTCGGGGTGCTGGGCGCCGACGCGCTCAACCGGGTGCTCGACGTCGCCGCCGTCGTCACCCCCGAGGTGACGCTCGACACGATCTGGCAGGCGCTGGCGATCGGCGTCGCGATCGGCGTCCTCGGCGGGCTCTACCCCGCCTGGCGCGGCACCTCGACCTCACCCCTGCGGCTGCTCAGCGGCGGCACGTAGCGCCGTCGCCGGCTCGTCGACCAGGCGCCCGTCGCGCAGGTGCAGCACGCGGTCGGCGCGCGCCGCGATCAGCGGGTCGTAGGTGACGACGAGGAGGGTCGCGCCGCGCCGCTCGCGCGCGTCGACGAGCAGGTCGAGCACGAGCGCCGAGTTGGTCGAGTCCAGGGCGCCGGTCGGCTCGTCGGCGAGCAGCAGGCGCGGCTCGTTGGCCAGCGCGCGGGCCACCGCGACGCGCTGGCGCTCGCCGCCCGACAGCGCGGCAGCGCGCGTCGTCAGCCGCTTCGACAGGCCGACCTCGGCGAGCAGCTCCTCGGCGCGGCGCCGGCGCGGCGCGGCGCCCATGCCCGCGCCGATCAGCGGCAGCTCGACGTTCGCGCGCGCGGTCAGGTGGGCGAGCAGGTGGTGGTGCTGGAAGACGAAGCCGACGGTCTCGCGGTGGTAGCGCGCCAGCCCCTGCCCGTCCAGCGGCGCGCCGTCGACCAGGATCCGGCCGGTGCTGGGCCGGTCCAGCCCGCCGATGAGCGACAGCAGCGTCGTCTTGCCCGAGCCCGACGGGCCGGTCAGCGCGACGAACTCGCCGGGCTCGAGCGTGAGCGACACGTCGTCGAGCGCGACGACGGCCGGCGGATGGCGGCGCCCGACGTGCTCGACGGCGACGTGGGCGCCGCGGGCGTCCCCCGCCTCAGCGGCGGACACGGACGCGCCAGTCGAGGTTCTTGCTCCCCCGGCCGCGCACCGACACGACGACGCGGAACGTGAGCGGGTAGCCGACCGCGCGCGCCGGCCACAGGATCGTGTCGCGGTAGCGGCCGCGGAACGCGTACGGGCGCGTGCCGCCCTTGCTGTGGCCCGGGTTGGGGTACTGGGTCGAGACGACCCGGCCGTTGTAGAGGAACTTGTAGACCGCGGTGGCCCGCAGCGGGCGGCCCGACGGGCTGTGCACCGTGACCGTGATCTTCCAGTTCTTCGCGTCGGCCTTCGGCGTGTGGTTCGGCGCATGGAGCTTGGCCACGAACGACGCGGCCGACACCGGCGCGGCGGTGGCCGCGGCGAGTCCGGCGGCGGCGACGATGGTCGCGATCGGCAGCAACAGGCGCGGGCGTCGATGCATCGCTCACTCCTCCCGGGGATCGGGACTCCTTGTCTCAAGCATACGCGCGGCCGCGGCGCGGGCCGCGGCGGTCAGCGCGTCGCGCGCCGGGCGCGACCGGTGGCCGAGCTCGGTCCGCGCGCGCCGGTCGTCGAACGTCATCGGCAACCGGGCGAGGCGCACCTCGTCGAGCACGAGCAGGTCTGGCTCGCGCCCCAGCGGCGCCAGCGCCGTCTGCGCCGCCCACGCCGCCGCGTACGCCGCCCGCCACGGCACCGCCAACCGCGGCGCCGGCCGCCCGGCGACCTCCGCCACGTGCGCGAACACCTCGCGCAGCGTCAGGTTCTCGCCGCCGAGCAGGTAGCGCCGCCCGGCGCGGCCGTGCTCCCATGCGCGCCGGTGGCCGGCCGCGACGTCCTCGACGGCGACGACGTTCAGCGCCCCGCCGCGCAGGTGGGCGCGGGCGCGGCCGGCGACGACGTCGGCGATCATCCGGCCCGTCGGAGTCGGGCGCCGGTCGCCCGGCCCGACCGGCGTCGTCGGGTTGACGACCACGACGTCGAGGCCCTCGGCCGCGGCGGCCAGCGCCAGCCGCTCGCCCTCGAGCTTCGTGCGCTTGTACGGGACGACGAGCTCCCACTCGGGCGGGCCGTCGTCCTCGGTCGCGGGCCGCCCCGGGACCGGGCCGCACGTCGCGCACGAGCTCGTGTGGACCACCCGCACCGGGCGGCCGGCCCGGGCCGCGACGTCGAGCACGGTCCGCGTCCCCTCGACGTTGACGGCCTGCATCGCGCGCGCGGCCGCGCGCGAGAAGCTGTAGACCGCGGCCAGGTGGAAGACCGCGTCGCAGCCGTCCATCGCGCGCGCGAGCGCGGCCGCGTCGAGCACGTCGCCGGCGACCGGCTCCACGCCGGCCGGGACCTCGGCCGGCGCCTCGCGGTCGAACGCGCGCACCTGCGCGCCGGCGGCGGCCAGCTCCGCCGCGACGTGGGCCCCGATGAAGCCGGCGGCGCCGGTGACCAGCGCCCTCACCGGCGTCCGCCCACCACCTGCCGGCCGACCCGCCACGCCAGCGACGCGAGCGCGGTCGGCACCCGCTCGGCCTCGGCCACGACCTCCTCCAGCGCCGCCGCGAACCCGCGCACGTCGGCCTCCGACACGACGAGCGCCGGCAGCGCCTTGACGACGCTCATGCGATGGCCCGCGACCTGGCACAGGATCCGGTGGTCGTGGAACAGCGGCACGGTCAGCAGCTGAGCGGCGAGCCCGGGCTGCGCCCGGTCGACCGCGCGGTACAGCCGCCGCCCGGCGCCCGCCGGCTCGCCCAGCTCGATCGCCCACATCAGCCCCAGGCCGCGGACGTCGCGGACGATGTCGTAGCGGTCGACGAGCGGGCGCGTCAGCTCCAGGAGCAGGTCGCCCATGCGCGCCGCGTGCTCGACCAGGCCCTCGCGCTCCAGCACCCGCAGCGTCGCCAGGCCCGCGGCCGCCGCGAGGTCGTTGCCGCCGAACGTCGAGCCGTGGCGCACCCCGCGCTCCATGCCGTCGAAGACGCGATCCATCACCGCGCGCGAGCACAGGACCGCACCGGTCGGGACGAATCCGCCCGACAGCGCCTTGGCCAGCGTGATCAGGTCCGGCTCCAGCCCCCAGTGCTCCAGCGCGAACAGGCGCCCGGTGCGGCCCAGGCCGGTCTGAACCTCGTCGACGCAGAACAGCGCGCCGGCGGCCCGGCAGCGCTCCTGCGCGCCCGCCAGGTAGCCGTCGGGCGGCAGGTTGACGCCCTTGCCCTGCACCGGCTCGACGACGAACGCCGCCACCCCGCCGCGCGCGAGCTCGCGCTCGAGCGCGTCGAGGTCGCCGAACGGCACCGGGTCGCAGCCGGGCAGCAGCGGGCCGAAGCCGTCGCGGAACTCGGCGTTCCCGTTCAGCGACAGCGACCCGAGCGTGAGCCCGTGGAACGCATGCTCGGCGTAGAGGATCCGCGGCCGCCCGGTCGCCGCGCGGGCGAGCTTGATCGCCGCCTCAACCGCCTCGGTGCCGCTGTTGGCCGGCACCATCGCGGCGATCGACGCCGGCGCCCGAGCCACCAGCTCCTCCGCCAGCACGCCGGTCAGGAGCGTCACGCCGAGCTGCGGGAGGTTGGCCGTGCGCGCCTCGAGCACGTCCTCGAGCGCGGCGACGACCTCCGGATGGTTGCGCCCGAGCGCGAACACGCCGTAGCCGCACAGCAGGTCGAGGTAGCGGTCGCCGCGCTCGTCGACGAGGTACGGCCCTTCGCCGCGCACCCAGCGGCGGTCGAGGCCCAGCGTGCGGACGATCCGCCCGAGCTGGGGGTTCAGGTACGCGTCGTTGAGGGCGAGCTCCTCGCCCCCGCGCGCGGCCAGGATGTCGCGAACCCGGGCGACGGCCATTCCGGGATGATCGCGCAGCGGTCCGCGGCGTTCCAGCCGCTCAGGCGCGGCGCAGCGCGAACACCGGCCACGGCCCGCGCACGCCGCGCAGGCGATGCTCGCCGCGGTGCTCGAACCAGAGGTCCGTTCCGACGGCGGTCCCGTAGGCGGTGCCCGACACGAGCACCTCCCCCGCCTGCGCGAGCGCGCAGATCCGCGAGGCGATGTGCACGGCCATCCCGCCGACGTCCTCGCCGATCAGCTCGCACTCGCCCGTGTGCAGCCCCGCGCGCACCTCGAGCCCGAGCGCCTCCAGCTCGTCGACGAGCTCGGCGGTGCAGCGGATCGCGTCCGACGGCAGCCCGGCGAACGTCGCCAGGACCCCGTCGCCGGTGCCCTTCACGCGCCAGCCGGCGTAGCGCTCCAGGGCCCGG
>JADGIB010000015.1 GCA_019683665.1 Solirubrobacteraceae bacterium | reverse complement strand
GCCGCGGCGGGCGGGGGCGGCCTCGAGGCGCTCTGCACGCGGGTGGCCGGGCGGGTGGCGGGCGGCGAGCGCGCCGACGACGTCGCCCTCATCGCCGCGCGCGTCCCGCCGCTGCCGAACCCGCTGCGCACCCGCTGGCCGGCCGAGCGCCACGTCCTCGCCGACGTGCGCCAGGTGCTGCGCCGCTGGCTGCGCGAGCGAGGGGTCGCCGAGCGCGACGCCTACGACGTCGTCGTCGCCGCCGGGGAGGCGTGCGCGAACGCGATCGAGCACGCCTACCGGCCGGGCCGCCACAGCTTCGAGGTGCGCGCCGCCGAGCGCGACGGGCTCGTCCGCATCGAGGTCCGCGACCGCGGGCGCTGGCGCGCGGCGCGCGGCGCCAACCGCGGGCGGGGGCTGCCGATCATGCGCGCGCTCATGGACGCGGTGACGGTCGAGGACGCCGAGGAGGGGACCCGCGTCGTGCTCGAGCGCGACCTGGCCGGCGCGCTGCGCCTCCCGCCGGGATGACCGAGCTGGCCCGCATCGTCGAGGACCGCCGCGGCCCGGTCCTCGTGGCGGCGCTCGAGGGCGAGGTCGACGCCTCCAACGCGCGGGAGATCGGCGCGCGCCTGCACGTCCTGCTCGGCAACGCCGCGACCGCGCTCGTCCTCGACCTGTCGCCGACCGGCTACCTCGACAGCGCCGGGATCAGCCTCGTCTTCCGCCTGGCCGAGGAGCTCGACGCGCGCCAGCAGCGGCTGCTCGTCGTCGTCCCGCCGGGCGCGCCGGTCGCCCGCACGCTCCAGATCACCGGCCTGGCCGGCGCGGTCGCCGTCCACGCCGACGTCGCGTCGGCGGTCGCCGCCGCCGCGTAGCGGGCGGTCAGGCCTCGACCGCCGCGGCGCCGCCGGAGCCCGGGGCGCGCTCGTCGCCGCCCTCGCCGGCGGGGACGAAGTCCGGCTTGACCTGGCCGGCGGTCTCCGGGCTGGCGTCGGAGATCGTCGCCGCCGCGATCTCCTCGCGGGTGACGTTCAGCGGGTGGTGGCAGGCGGCGAGGTGCCCGCCCGCGTACTCGGTCAGCGGCGGCACGACGGTGCGGCAGACCTCGGTGGCGCGCGGGCAGCGCGTGTGGAAGACGCAGCCGGGCGGCGGCTGGATCGGGTTCGGCGGCTCCCCGGCGACGACGATCCGCCGGCGCGCCCGGTTCTCGCGCGGGTCCGGGATCGGGATCGCCGACAGGAGCGCCTGCGTGTACGGGTGGATCGGCTTGTCGTAGAGCTCGCCCGCGGGCGACAGCTCCATGATCCGGCCGAGGTACATGACCGCGATCCGGTCGGACACGTGGCGCACGACGGAGAGGTCGTGGGCGACGAACAGGTAGGTGAGCCCGAGGCCGTCCTGCAGCTCCTCGAGGAGGTTGATGATCTGCGCCTGGATCGAGACGTCGAGCGCGGAGACCGGCTCGTCGAGGACGACGAGCTTCGGGCTCATCGCGAGCGCGCGGGCGATCCCGATGCGCTGGCGCTGCCCGCCGGAGAACTCGTGCGGATAGCGGTTGATGTGCTCGCGCATGAGCCCGACGCGGTCGAGCAGGTCGCGCGCCTCGCGGTCGACGTCGGCGCCGCGCACGCCGCGCTGGCGCAGCGGGGCGCCGAGGATCTGCGCGACGCGCTTGCGCGGGTTCAGCGACGCGAACGGGTCCTGGAAGACCATCTGCATCTCGCGCCGGTAGGGGCGCATCGCGCGGCGGCCGGCCCGGGTGATGTCGGCGCCGCGGAAGCGGATCCGCCCGGCGGTCGGGTCGAGCAGGCGCAGCACCGTGCGCGACAGCGTCGTCTTGCCGCAGCCGGACTCGCCGACGAGGCCGAGCGTCTCGCCCTCGCGCAGGGAGAACGTGACGTCGTCGACGGCGTGGACGTTGGCGACGGTGCGGTCGATGAGCACCCCGGACTTCACCGGGAAGTACTGCTTGACGTGCTCGACCTCGAGCAGCGGGGTGTCGCCGTTGGCGCTCATCGGTCCTCCTCCGCGACACGAGCGTCCTCTGCGGCGCCGGCGTCCCCCGCGACGCGGGACGGAGCCCCCGGCGGGGTCTCGCGCCGGTCCACGAGCCCCTCGGGCGAGGCCTCCACGGCCACCTTGGCGGCGAGCCCGATCTCACCGTCGTCGACGACGCGCCGGGCGCGCTTCTGCTCGACGGTCAGCCAGCAGCGGTCCGGGTGCCCGGCCCCGCGGTCCTCGAGCGGCGGCCCCTGGCCGCAGCGCTCGAACTCGTGCGGGCAGCGGGCGCGGAAGTGGCAGCCCTCCGGCGGGGCCAGCAGCGACGGCGGCAGGCCGGCGATCGACGGCAGCCGCTCCCCGCGGTCGCGGTCGACGCGCGTGATCGAGCCGAGCAGCCCCCACGTGTACGGGTGCTGGGGGTCGTAGAAGATCTCGTCGACCGTCCCCTCCTCGACGATCCGCCCGCCGTACATGACCGCGATCCGGTCGGCGATGTCGGCGACGACGCCGAGGTCGTGGGTGACGAGGATGATCGCCGTGCCGGTCTCGTCCTTGAGCTCCTTGAGGCGCTCGAGGATCTGGGCCTGGATCGTGACGTCGAGCGCGGTCGTCGGCTCGTCGGCGATGAGGACGCTCGGCGAGCACGACAGCGCGAGCGCGATCATGACGCGCTGGCGCATCCCGCCGGAGAACTCGTGCGGGTAGGCGCGGGCGCGCTCGGCCGCGCGCGGGATCCCGACGCGGTCCATGAGCTCGACGACGCGGTCGCGGACCTCGGCCTTCGTCAGCTTCTCGTGGGCGAGGATCTGCTCGGCGATCTGGTCCCCGATGCGCTGGACCGGGTTCAGCGACGTCATCGGGTCCTGGAAGATCATCGCCATCTCGGCGCCGCGGATCGCGCGCAGCTCGTCCTCGGAGGCGGTCAGCAGCTGGGTCCCCCGGTAGCGGGCGCTGCCGCGGAAGGTCGCGTTCGGCGAGCGGTTCAGCCCCAGCAGCGACATCGCGGTGACGGTCTTGCCGGAGCCCGACTCGCCGACGATGGCCAGCACCTCGCCGGCGGCGAGCGTGAGCGAGACGTCGTCGACGGCGTGGACGACGCCCTCGTCGGTGCGGAACTCGACCTGGAGGTGGTCGATCTCGAGGATCGGCTCGCTCACGCGCTCACCCCAGCCGGATCCGCGGGTCGAGGACGGCGTAGACGATGTCGACGACCGTGTTGAGGACGACGATGAAGACGGCGCCCAGGAGCGTCACCGCCATGACCGGCGGGACGTCGAGGCGGCCGATCGCCTCGGCGAAGTACTGGCCGACGCCCTGGAGGTCGAACACCGACTCGGTCAGGACGGCGCCGCCGGCGATGACGAGCCCGAAGTCGAGGCCCCACAGGGTGACGATCGGGATGAGCGAGTTGCGCAGGACGTGGCGGGTCATGACGCGCCGCTCGGAGATCCCCTTCGCGCGGGCGGTGCGGACGTAGTCGTCGTTGATCGTGTCGAGGATGTTCGAGCGCAGGATCCGCGAGTAGACGCCGATGAACAGGATCGCCAGCGCCGTCCACGGCAGGATCAGGTGGTAGAGCCACTCGCCGATCCCGCCCTCGGAGATCTCGACGTAGCCGCCGTTCGGGAACCACTCGAGCTTGTAGCCGAGGTAGTAGTTCATGAGCGCGCCGACCCAGAAGACCGGCATCGAGATGCCGATCAGGGCGAGCACGGTCAGCACGCGGTCGGAGATGCGGCCCGCCTTCACCGCGCTGTAGAGCCCGAGCAGGATCCCGAGCGTCATCCACAGGATCGCCGCGCCGATCCCGAGCGCGAACGTCCGCGGCAGCCCCATCCGGATCTGCTCCCAGACGTTCGTCTGGTCGCTGTAGGAGACGAGCTTGCCCGTGAAGATCTGCTTCATCATGAACAGGTACTGCTGAGGCAGGCTCTCGTCGAAGTGCCACTCCTTGCGGATCTGCTCGATCTGCGCCGGCGTCGAGTTCTTGCCGGCCATCCGCACGGCCGGGTCCCCGTTCGGGATGACGTTGAAGATCAGGAACGTCAGGACGGAGACGGCGAAGAGGACGAGCACCATCCCGACGAGCCGGCGGACGACGAACCTCGCCACGTCAGTGCTCCAGGCGGATCTTGGCCCGCGGGTCGAGCGCGTCGCGCACGCCCTCGCCGAAGATGTTCAGCGCCAGGACGGTGAGCACGAGCATGATGCCCGGGGCGATGGTCAGGTGCGGGGCCGAGGTGAGGAACTCGATCCCCTCGGAGATCATGAGCCCCCACGACGGCTCGGGCGGCTGGACGCCGGCCCCGAGGAACGACAGCGCCGCCTCCAGCAGGATCGCGTTGGCGACGATGAGCGGGAAGAACACGAGCAGCGTCGAGGCGAGGTTCGGCAGCAGCTCGGTGAGCATGATCCGCCACGGCCCCATGCCCTGGGCGCGGGCGGCCTCGACGAACTCCTTCTCGCGCAGGGCGAGCACCTGCCCGCGGATCGGCCGCGCGAGGTAGACGACGTAGGCGATCCCGATGATGACGGTCGGGATCCACAGCGACCCGGACTCGAGCTCCAGCGGCCCGATCGTGATGCCGCTGATGTTCAGCGACACGCCGAGCGCGACCCCGAGCAGGATCACCGGGAACGCCCACATCACGTCGAAGCAGCGGGAGATGACCCAGTCCAGCCAGCCGCCGAAGTAGCCGGAGAGCAGGCCGAGCAGGGTGGCCAGGACCATCGTGATGATCGAGGCGCCGATCCCGATCAGCAGCGAGTTGCGCCCGCCGTAGAGGAGGCGGACCATGACGTCGCGGCCGTTGCGGTCGGCGCCGAGGAAGTACTCGCCGTGCCAGGTCGGCCCGATCGGCACGCCGTCGAACTCGACGATGTTGCGCTCCTCGCCGTCGATCGTGATCGTGTCGGCGATCCGGTTCTGGTACGGCGTCGTGTGCGCGACCTCCTCGGCCCAGATCGGCGCGGCGAGCGAGACGGCGACGAGCGCCAGGAACAGGACGCCGAACGCGAGCGCGACCTTGTTGCGGCGCAGGCGGCGCAGCGCGATGCGCCAGGGGCCCGTGCCGGCGGGCGCCCGGCGCTCCTCGGCCGCCAGCTCGGCGGGGAGGTCGTCGGAGAAGTCGGTGGCGGCGGAGTCGGTGCTGGCCATGGGCGGACGGGAGGGCCGGCGGCCGCTACTTCAGCTGAAGCAGCGAGAAGTCGACCTCGTAGACGGGATGCGCGATGACGCTGTCCCAGACGACGCGGTCGGACACCAGCTTCGTCAGCTGGCGGTTGCCGTAGGGCGCGACGTAGGCGCGCTCGACGGCGAGGCGGTCGGCCTTCGCGTAGTCCGGGGCCGCCTCGTCCAGATCCGGGTTCGCGTCCGCCCCGTCGATCAGGTCGTTGATCTCCGGGTCGTCGACGTTGCCGAAGTTCTGGTTGTTCGTCTCCTGGATGGACGCCCCGTTGATCAGGAACATGAAGTTCGCCGGGTGGGGGAAGTCCTGGAACCAGTTCGCGAACCCGGCCTGCGCCTTCGTCTTCTGGTTGCCGATGGTCTGGAAGTAGACCGAGGCCTCGACGATGCGCGGCTTGGCGTTGAGGCCGATCTGGCTCATGACGTCGGCCACGTACTCGGTGACCGGCTTGGACGGATCCTCGTCGTTGCCCCAGACCGTGACCGAGGCGCCCTCGGCGCCGGCCTCCTGGATGAGCTGGCGCGCCTTCTCGACGTCCGGCTCGGCGGTCGGGTCGCCGTACGGGCAGGGCTCGATCTTCTCGTAGCCCTTCATGCCGGGCGGCAGGAAGTTGCAGCTCGGCGCCAGCAGGCCGCCGAAGATCCGCTGCATCGCGCGCTTGTCGATCGCGTAGTTGACCGCCTGGCGCACGCGCTCGTCGTCGAACGGCTTCTCGCGCGTGTTCATGAACACGTAGTACGTCGAGTTCGTGACGTACGGCTCGAAGCGGCCCTTCGCCTTGTCCTGGACCTCGCGCAGGCGGTCGGCCGGCGGCGGGTCGATCAGGTAGTCGACCTTGTTGTTGATGACGTCGTCGGTCTGGCGCTGCTGGTTCTTGACGATCGTGATGTCGATCGTGTCCAGGTGGCCCGTCGGGACGCCGTCGATGCCGTAGTCGGCGAACTCGGGCACCTTCTCGAGCGTGAAGCCGCGGTTGGGCACCGACCGCGTGATCTTGTACGGGCCGACGCCGGGCGGCGGGTTGCGGGTCATGTTGCGGAACGGCGTGTCGCTCGGCACGAGCCCGGCGAAGTTCATCGCCAGCGCGTAGTCGAACGAGCCGACGCGCTCCTTCAGGCGGATCGTGATCTCGCCCGTCTCGTCGTCGGTCTCGATGCCCTCGATGTCGCCCTTCGGCTTGCCGGCCTTCAGGTACTCCTCGGCGCCGACGATCGGCAGGTAGAAGGCGCTGCCTCCGGACTCGAGGTTGAGCACGCGCTTGATCGTGTGCTCGAAGTCGGACGCCTTGACCGGCGTGCCGTCGGAGAACTTCAGCCCGTCGCGCAGCTTCAGCTTGTACGTCAGGCCGTCCTCGGAGATCTCCGGCAGGTCCTCGGCCAGGCCGGGGATGAGCTCGGCGCCCTCGGCGCCCTCGGTGTGCCGGTAGGTGAGCAGCGGCGTGTAGACGACCCACTGCGCGTTCCAGCCCTCGACCGTGTAGGTGAGCGCCGGGTCCATGTAGTCGGGGCTCGACGTGTAGTAGCCCGTCAGCGTCCCGCCGGTCTGGCCCGTCTCGGTCGCGGCGTCGGTCGCCGCGCTGGTGCTGCCGCCGGCCGTCGTCGCGCCGCCGTCGTCGTCATCGCCGCAGGCGACGACGAACGCCGATGCGGCGACGAGCAGCAGGGCGAGCAGGGCCCTTCGGATCGTGCGCAAGTGCGTAAACCTCCTCCAGGGGGTGTGGGCCCGCGCCGGTGCCTCCCGGCGGCGCGGGTGGAGAGAGCCTCCCGATTGGGACGACACGCTACTCCCTTCGAATTCTCGGCAGCGCTGTACCCCGGGTCCGAAGATGAACGGCGGAGTTCACCGCGACAGCGAACGGCGCTCACTGCCGGGAGGGTGCCCCGCGGGCGCGGGTCCTAGTCGGCGTCGTCGTCGTAGAGCGACTCGCGCGCGAGCTCCTCGCCGGCGGCGTTGAAGAGCGCCACCTCGAGCTCGTCGCCCCGGTAGGCGTCGGGGGCCAGCAGCGTGAAGCGCCCGTCGGTCGTCAGCGGGCACTGGTCGACGGTCAGGCCGCCGAGCTCGGCGGTGGCGATCGTCCCGCCGGGCACGAGCGGGACGCCCCACACGAGCGTCATCGTCGCCACCTCGCCCTGCTCGCCGCGCCATCCGCCGACGACCTCGTCGCACAGGTCGAGCGTCCAGTCCGGGTTGCGCTCGGCGGTCTCGCCGGTCACGTCGGCGACCGCGCGCAGGCCCTCGGGCTCGTCGGCGCGGTCCTCGCCGGCGCGGTAGGAGACGACCCCGAAGACCTCGTCGCCGTCGGCGGTGCGCGCGGTGGCGGGGACGTACGTGCGCCCGTGCCAGGTGCGGTCGGGGAACCAGGCGATCTCGCCGAACTCGACGTCGATCGCCGCGCGCAGCTCGCGGGCGAGGACGTCGGCCCAGCGGCCGTAGGGCGCGACCTCCTGCGGAGGCTCGGCGGCGAAGCGGGGGACGACGCGGGGTTCAGGTGCCATGACGGCGGGGACCCTAGATGACCTCGAGCAGGACGGTCACCGGGCCGTCGTTGACGAGCTCGACCTCCATGTGCGCGCCGAACACGCCGCGCTGCGCGTCGAGCGCGTCGCAGACCCGCTCGTAGAGGGCGCGGGCGCGGTCGGGCGGCGCGGCGCCGGCGAAGCTCGGGCGGTTGCCGCGGCGGGTGTCGGCCATGAGCGTGAACTGGCTGACGCAGAGGACCCCGCGGTCGCCGAGCGGCTCGTTCATGCGCCCGTCGGCGTCGTCGAAGATCCGCAGCGCCCGCAGCTTGGCCGCCATCCTGTCGGCGGTCGCCTCGTCGTCGTCGTGGCCGACGCCGAGCAGGACGAGCAGGCCCGGGCCGATGGCGCCGGTGACGGCGCCGTCGACGCGGACCTCGGCCCGGCTGACGCGCTGGACGAGGGCCTTCACAGCAGGGGGGAGGCGAGGACGGCGATCACGAGGACGATCATCGTGGACCACGCGACGGCGGAAGCGGCGAGCCGCTGGTCGAGCCCGTAGAGGTGGGCGACGAGGACGCAGTTCGCCCCCGACGGCATCGCCGCCTGCAGCAGGTAGGCGTCGGGCACGCCGGAGGCGAGGGTCGACAGGCCGAGCAGCAGGAGCGGGGCGGCGACGAGGCGCAGCCCGAGGGAGGCGGCGACCGGCGCGGTGAGGGCGGGCGGGAACGTCAGCGACCCCGCCTCGGACTCGGCGCCGAGCGAGAGCCCGACGACGAAGAACGCGAGCGGGACCATCGCGTAGACGAGGACGTGCGCGACGTCGAGGAGGACGTCGGGGGCGAGCGCGTCGGGCGCGGCCAGGCCGGCCGCGACGGCGATGAGCAGCGGGTTGCGCAGGAGCGCGAGCGCGAGGTCGCGCCGCGACGCCGTCTCGGCCGTGCCGCCCATGACCGCCCCGATCGACATCGCGACGAGCAGGAACATCGGCACGTTCACCGCCGCGTCGTAGGTGATCGCGTAGCCGAGCTGGCCGGTGCCGAGCGTCGCCGCCGTCAGCGGCAGCCCGACGTAGCCGGTGTTCGCGACGACGACGGTGACGACGAACGCGCCGGTCGACGGGCGGCTCAGGCGCAGCCACCGGGTCGCGACCAGCCACGCGGCGACGGTCACGACCGCGAGCGCCGCGTAGGCGAGGACGATCCCGACCCCGACGCCGGCCGTCAGCTCCAGGCGGGCGACGACGAAGAAGAAGATGAACGGGGCGAGCACCCACAGCAGCAGCCGGGTCAGGACCCGGGCGGCGCCCCGCCCGCCGTCGGGCAGCCGCGGCTCGGCGACGATCCCCGCCGCGATCGAGGCGGCGATCACGACGGCGACGAGGAGGACGCCGGTCAAGCGTCGCGCAGCTCGGCGGCGGCCCGTTCGGGCGCGACGACGTTCAGGTTCACCCCGGCGCCGAGCTCGAGCCCGGCGAGGTGCGTCAGCCGGGGGAGCACGTCGATGCGCCAGCAGAAGTGGTCGGCCCCGCTCGGCGCGGTGCGCACCCACAGGTTCAGCGGCGGGCTGGCCTGCAGGAGGCGGGCGAGCCGGTTGAGCGCGTCGTGCAGGAGGCCGGCCGCGAGCGGGCCGTCGTCCTCGAAGCGCGGCACGGGCCGGCGGGGCGCGATCAGCAGCTGGTAGGGCACGCGCGACGCGTACGGGGCCAGGCAGACCGCCTCGTCGTCGATCGCGACGATCCGCTCGCGGCGGCGCACCTCGTCCTGGACGAGGTCGGCGAGGAGGTTGCCGCCCATCGTCCGCGTCGCGTAGGCGCCGAAGCGCTCCCGCTCGCGGGCGACCGCGGCGGGGACGAAGTCCAGCGCGTAGAGCTGGGCGTGCGTGTGCTGCAGGGAGGCGCCGGCCTCGCGGCGCTCGTTGACGATGAGGTGGACGAACGCGGCGCCCGCCTCGGCGTGGTGGCGCATCCGCTCGCGCCAGACGCCCATCGCCTCGGCCACCTGCCCGGCCGGCAGCTCCCCGAGCGTCGACGCGGCCTGCGGGGCGTTGACGATCACCTCGTGGGCGCCGCGGGCGGCGAACGCGGTGAACAGGTCGGGCTGCGCGTCGCGCGCCGGGTCCGGACTCTGCGGGTCGAGCGCCGGGTAGAGGTTCGGCACGACCCGCACCGTCCAGCCCGGGCCGTTCGCGGGCCCGCCGCCGGGCCGGCGCGCGTAGACCTCCGGCGGCGTGCGGTCCTCGTGGCCCTCGAGGAACGGGTCGCGCTCGGGGTCCAGCGGCGGCGCCGGCTCGCAGCGCGGGCCGCCGCCCGGGCGGGCGGCGCGCTCGGCGGCCACGATCGTGCGCAGGCCGGTCAGCGGGTCGACGCGGACCTCGGGCATCAGGCGCCGGCTCCCAGCGCGTAGCGGCGGATGTCGGCGTCGAGCTGCTCCTGGCTGGCGTAGCCGCCCTGGTGGAGGTACTGCAGCTCGCCGTCGGCGTCGTAGAAGGCGGTGAACGGCAGCCCGCGGACGGCCCCGAGGCTCGTGTCGCTCGGGATGCGCGGGAGCGTGTAGCTCGGGTAGGTCACCGGGAAGCGCTCGAGGAAGCCGGCCGCGTCGTCGTCGTTGTCCTCGGTGTCGAGGCCCAGGAACGCGACCTCGCGGCCGAGCTCGACCGCCGCCTTCTGCAGGAACGGGAACTCGGCCCGGCACGGCCCGCACCACGACGCCCAGCCGTTGACGACGACCGGGTGTCCGCGCAGCTCCTCCAGGCGCGCCTCGAACGCCTTCATCCCGCCGGGCAGCAGCTCGTTGGCCTGCGCGTGGAGCGCGGCGAGCGGCGCCGGGGCGCCGGCGAGGCGCTCGCGGGCCTCGTCGGCGGAGATCGTCTCGGCCGGCGGCGCGTCGCCGCCCTGGCTCTGCGTCAGGCCGATGGCGACGACGGCCACGAGGCCCAGCCCGATCAGCACGAAGACGAGGCGTCTCACGGCTCCGAGGCTAACGACCGCGGCCCGCGTGCCGTCCGGCCATGCGATATCCTTGGGTCACCCGCGCGAAGGCCGACTGGGAGGTCGCCTTCGCCGCACGTTCCGGGTGGGTCCCGGCACCTCGGGTCGCGAGCCGTTCGCCGTCACGCGGCCTCCATTCTCCATTCCCACCGAGCCTTCATGGCTGATTCAACGCCAGCGGCGGTCGTCGCGGCCGCACCTCTTCCGTCGCCCACGGAGATCGCTCAGGCTGAGCGGTTCACCCGTGAGCGCTTCGTCCACGAGGGCGAGGACCCGCAGGTCGCGCTCGCCCCCGGCACCGCGCGCCGTCGCGCGCTGGACGCCGCGCTGGCCGAGATCGCCGAGGGGCTGCCGGCCCCGTCGCGGGCGTGGCGGCGGTCGTTCTCGCTCCTGCTGGGGCTCGAGCGGCTGCTCAGCGAGGACGAGCCGCACCTCGCCGACGGCACGAAGCTCAACCCGCACCAGGTCGACGCGCTGTCGGGCACGCTCACCGCGCTGCTGGCCGCCGCCCAGAACGGCAACGGGCAGGCGGCGTCGAACGGGGCGGCGCCCGCCCCGCGGGTCGAGGACGAGCCGTACGCCGGCTCGCCCGCCGTGCCCGGCGAGGAGGACGTCGACGAGGAGCTGCCCGACGACGAGGAGCCCCAGGACTGGGACGAGCCCGCCGCCGCGGGCGACGACGAGACCCAGCTCGCCGAGCAGCCCGAGGACCCCAACGCCCACAAGCGCTTCTGGTTCGAGCACGCGACCGGCGCGGGCAAGACGGTCGCCGCGCTCGGGTTCGTCGAGGCGTCGCGCACCGGCGGCGTCCTGATCCTCACCCACCGCCGCAACCTCGTCGACCAGTTCCTCGGCGAGCTGCGCGACCGCGGCTACCGCGACCGCATCCACGCCCCGCTCATGGCCGGCGACCCGGAGCCGGCCGACGGCCCGGTCACCGTCGAGACCTACCAGTGGTTCGTCCGCAACGCGGGGCGGATCTCGTCCGCCTACACGGTCGTCATCTGCGACGAGGCGCACACCGCGCGGGGCGAGAAGCCGGCGGGGGCGAGCCGCGCCTGGACCGGCCCGATCTTCGTCGGCATGACCGCCACCGGCGCCCTGATCGCGCGCCACGTCACCGACCTGTTCCCGACGCAGACGTCGCGGTTCGACCTCGCGCAGGCCGCGCGGCGGGGCGTCATCGCGCCGCTGCGCTGCATCCGCATCCCGCCGGGCGCGGGCGTGCGCTCGATCGCGAAGGTGCCGCTGCGCCGCGGCGACGTCGACGTCGAGTTCGACCAGGAGATGCTGGCCGAGCTGCTCGACCAGATCCCGTTCAACCTCGCGGTCGCCAACCTCTACAAGACCCGCTTCAACAGCCTGCCCGGCGTCGTCTACGCCGCGGGCGTGCGCCACGCCTACAACGTCGCCGAGGCGTTCCGCAACGAGGGGCTGAAGGCGATGGCCGTCTCGGGCGAGACGCCGAAGCGCGAGCTCGCCGACATCCTCGCCCGCTACGAGCGCGGCGAGATCGACGTGCTCGTCAACGCCCAGCTGCTGGCCGAGGGCTGGAACTCGCCGCGCGCGACGGTCTGCATGCACCTCGCGCCGACCGCGTCCAAGCGCATCTACCAGCAGCGCGTCGGCCGCGTCACGCGCCGCCACCCGGGCAAGGAGGCGGGCATCGTCGTCGACTTCGTCCACCCGGCGACGAAGCACGACGACCCGGTCGTCACGCTCCACTCGCTGCTGGACCGCGACGTCTACCGCGGCGGCGCGATCGTCGTCGGCCCGGTCCGCCGCGGGCGCGGCCGGCGCGTCCGCGTCGAGCGGCGCGTGCTGCCGGTCACCGACGACCCGGAGCGGCGGGCGCAGGTCTTCGAGCGCGAGCTGTGGCGCATCGCGGTCGAGCACCTCGACTGGGGCGAGCAGCACGTGTGGGCGGTGCTCGCGGGCGCGCGCGTCCAGCCCAGCGGCTGGCGCCGGGCGCGGGCGATGCTCCACTTCGACCGGTCCGGCGAGCTGAAGCGCCGCTTCCTCCTCACCGCCGTCCAGCGCAACAAGCACCCGCAGCTGCGGATCCGCGCCCTCCAGGAGATCGCGCAGGCCAAGGACGCCGAGGCGTTCGACCTCGCGATCGACGAGATCGCCGGCTGGCCGCGCGACGAGCGCCGCGAGGCGGTGAAGGTCGGGCTCCAGGCGCTGGCCGAGAAGCGCATCGGCCGCCGCGACCAGGCCAACGCCTGGATCTGGCGGATGGCCGAGTACACGCGCGAGGTCCACGAGGAGTACGCGGTCCAGCGCTGGCCGGAGACGAAGCGCCTGCTCGGCCTGCTCGTGAACTCGTCCGGGGCCGCGCACGCGCGCAACGCGCGGCGGCTCGTGCAGGCGACCCGCAAGCAGGACCGCCGGCTGAGCGCGGCGCTGCTGGCGGCGGCGCTGGCGCACACGCCCGAGGCCGAGGAGGTGCTGCGCGGCGCCCGCACGCGGATGGCGCGCAAGCCGAACTCGCTCGCGCGCGACCTGCTGCGCAACTTCCCGAAGAAGCGCTCGCGCGGGAGCCGCAGGAAGCGCAAGGGCGAGGAGGCCGTCGTCGACGGCGCGGAGGTGCTGGAGACGACGGCGGTGGAGGCCGCCGAGGGCGAGGCCGTCGAGACGGCGCCGGAGCCCGAGGCGACCGAGGCCGCGGCCGAGGCCCCCGCGGAGGCGCCGGAGACCGCTGACGAGGACGCGGTCGCGGCGATCGGCGCCGCGGCGGCGCTGCTGCCGGGGTCGCCCGAGCAGCCCGCGCTCTTCGACCCCGACGGCGCGGGCTTCGACGACGCCGAGCCCGCCGAGGCCGCGGCCGAGCCGGCGGCCGAGGCCGAGGAGGCGCCGAAGCGCCGGCGGACGACCCGCCGCAGGAAGGCCGAGGAGGCGCCGCCCGCCGAGGCGGAGGCGCCGGAGGCCGAGGCCCAGGAGCCGCCGAAGCCCAAGCGCCGCACGACGCGCCGCCGGAAGACGGAGGACGAGGCGGCGGCCGACGCGGCGCCCGCGCCCGAGGCGCAGCCCGAGGCCGAGGCGGAGGCCCAGGAGCCGCCGAAGCCCAAGCGGCGGACGACGCGGCGCCGGAAGGCGGAGGAGGAGCCGCCCGCGGAGACGGCTGCGGCCGCGGAGGCCGAGGCGCCCGCGGAGGCGCCGGAGGCCGAGGCGGAGGAGCCGCCCAAGCCGAAGCGGCGGACGACCCGCCGCCGGAAGGCCGAGCCGGTCGCGGCTGAGGCCGCCGAGGCGGTCGCGGCCGAGGCCGAGGCGGAGGAGCCGCCGAAGCCCAAGCGGCGCACGACCCGCCGCCGGAAGGCCGACGACGAGACCGAGCCGCCGGCCGAGGCGGCCTGAGCGGCCGCGCCCGCGCCCGCCGGCCGTCGATCGTCTCGACCGCGGTCGGCGCGGAGCGGGTCATCCGGCACGTGCCGCGGCGCGTGCCGGCGACGTCGTCCACCGCGTTCGCACACGTCGTGGGCGCGGCGACCTATCGCGTCAGGTGGACCTCGCCGCTGTCGAGCGCGGCCCGCGTCCCGTCGGCCCGCTCGACGACGAGGCGGCCGCGCTCGTCGATCCCGCGGGCCACGCCGCGCCCGCCGGCCCAGGCGACCTCGCGGCCCGCGAGGGCGTCGCGGGCGCGCAGCGCGTCGAGCACCTCGGCGTCGGGGGCGGCCAGCCAGCGCTCGAGGGCGCGCAGGAGCCGGTCGAGCGTCGGCTCCACCGCGTCGGGCTCCAGCCCGAGCGTGCCGGCCCGGCCGCGGACGTCGGGCGGGAGGTCCTCGGGCCGCACGGCGACGTTCAGGCCGATGCCGAGGACGGCCCAGCCCTCCTGGGGGCGGCCCTCGGCCAGGATCCCGGCGACCTTGCCGGCGGGCGGGTCGGCGTCGCCGACGAGCACGTCGTTGGGCCACTTCACCCGCGCCCCCGGTGCGGCGACCTCCGCGACGGCGACCGCGGCGGCCAGCGGCAGCAGCGGCGGCACGTCGCGCAGGACGAGCGAGGCGATGAGCGCCCGGCCGGGCGGCGCCGCCCACGTGCGGCCCTGGCGGCCGCGCCCGGCGGTCTGGGCCGTCGCGGTCACGAGCGTCCCGTGGGGGGCGCCGGCGGCGGCGAGCTCCCGCGCCCGGGTGTTCGTCGAGTCGACCTCGCGCAGGTGCAGCCGCGGGCGGCCGAGCGGGGCCGCGCTCATCGCCGCACGCGCAGGCGCAGCTCGGCGTCGCGCGCGAGGCGCAGCTCCTGCTGGGCCGAGCCGCGGTTGACGGCGAGCGCGAGCTGGCGCTGGGCGTCCTCGTAGAGCAGCAGCTCGCCCTCGGACACGTCGGCGAACGTGCGGGCGAAGCGGGCCCGCCGGGTGCGCCCGCCCGCGTCGACCTCGAGCTCGGCGCCGAGCCGCAGCCCGGCGGCGGTCAGGTCGGCGTGGGTCGCGTCGAGGACGACGTTGCCGAAGCGGTCGCTGACGAGCGCGTGGGCGAGGAGCGTCCCCTCGTGTTCGACTCGCGCGGTCGGCAGGTCGAGCCGGACCAGCTCGTCGGCGGGGATCGGCTCGCCGACGTCGCCGAGCGGCTCGCCGCGGACGAGCGCGGCGGCGACCGGGGCGAAGATGTCGCGGCCGTGGAACGTCGCGGACACCGGCTCCAGGCGCCAGCGCGAGCGGCCGATGTCGACCGCCTCCACGACGCCGCCGAAGCGCTCGGCGGCGGGCAGGAGCAGGCCGTTGTCGGGGCCGACGAGGAGCCGCTCCTCCTGAGCGCACCGCAGCGCGACCGCCCGCCGCGTGCCGCCGACCTGCGGGTCGACGACGGCGAGGTGGACCCCGGCGGGCATGAACGGCAGCGCGTTGCGCAGGACGATCGCGCCGAAGCGGACGTCGTGGCGGGGGATGCCGTGCGTCACGTCGATGACCCGCGCGACGGGCGCCAGGCCGATGATCACGCCGTGGCAGACGCCGACGAACTCGTCCTGGTGGCCGTAGTCGCTGGCGAACGTGACGAACACGTCGGCCAAGGGTAGACGGCGGGGATGGCCGCCGCCGACGACCCCGACGCCCCGACGGGCCTGCCCGACCCCGACGCGCCCGAGCCCGAGCCGCTCGGCCCGCCCGACGCCGACCCCGACGGCGCGGGCCGCGCCCACGGCGAGGACGCGATGCCCGGCATCCCGCGCGAGGGCGAGGAGGGCCAGACCGACGGCTGACGCGGCGGTACGCTCGCGGCCGCCGTGCCCGACCGCGTCCCGCCCCCGCGCCGCCGCCGCCCCGTCCACCGGGGCGACGCCGTCGAGCGCGTGCTCGCCGGGGTCGCGGCGGCCGTCCTCGCCGCCGTCCTCGCCGGCGTCGTCCTCGGCGCCTCGCCGCTCGTGACGGTCCTCGTCGCCGCCGGGGTCGTCGTCCTCGCGCTCGCGATCGCCGAGGTCCTCTGACCGGGCGCTGTCAGCGCGCCGCGTCGGCCACGAGCGCGTCGACGAGCCCGTCGGGCGTGTGCTCGCTCGCCTCGACGTGCGGCTCGAGCCCGTGCTCGCGCAGCATCGCGCTCGTCACCGGCCCGATGGAGACGAGCCGCGGGCCGCGCAGCGTCGCGCCCGCCTCGAGCGCGTTGCGGACCGCCGACGCCGACGTGAACGTGACGTAGTCGGCGCGGTCGACCGCCGACCGGGCCGCGTCGTCGAGCGGGGCGGCGACCGTCCGGTAGAGGGCGAGCACGTCGACCGACGCGCCGCGGGCGCGCAGCGCGTCGGGGAGGCCGTCGCGGGCCTCCGCGGCGCGGGCGATGAGCGCGCGGGTGACCGGCATGTCGCGCAGCGCGTCGACGAGCGCCTCGGCGACCGCCCGCTCCGGCACGACGTCGGCGACGATCCCGCCCTCGCGCAGCGCGCGCGCCGTCCCCGGCCCGATCGCCGCGATCGCCGGCCCGGCGAGCGCCCGCGCGTCGCGGACCTCCTCCAGCAGCCGCGCCGCCCCGTTCGGGCTCGTGACGCACAGCAGGTCGTAGCCGCGCAGGTCGGGGACCTCGACGGGCAGCGGCTCGATCGCGATCGCCGGCGCCTCGACGACGGTCGCGCCCAGCGCCCGCAGCCGGCCGGCGAGCGCGCTCGCCTGCGCGCGGGCGCGCGTGACCGCGACGGTCAGCCCCGACAGCGGCCGCGCCTCCCCGAGCCAGGCCAGCTCGCGGGCCAGCGCGGCGACCGGCCCGACGACGGTGATCGACGGCGGGCGCAGCCCGGCCTTCGCGGCGGCGTCGGCGATCCGCCCGAGCGTCGAGACGACGACGCGCTGGTCGCCGAGCGTCCCGCGCTCGACGACGGCCGCGGGCTCCGACCCCGGCCGCCCGGCCGCCGTCAGCCGCGCCGCGATCCGCGGCAGCGCGCGCACCCCCATGTAGAAGACGAGCGTGCCCGGGAACGCGGCGAGCGCGTCCCAGTCGAGCTGCGCCCCCGGCTTGCCCGGGTCCTCGTGGCCGGTCACGAACGCGACCGCCGGCGCCAGCCCGCGGTGGGTGACCGGGATGCCCGCGTAGGCGGCGGCCCCGACCCCGGCGGTGACGCCGGGCACGACCTCGAACGGGATCCCGGCGCGGCGCAGCACCTGCGCCTCCTCGCCGCCGCGGCCGAAGACGAACGGGTCGCCGCCCTTGAGCCGCACGACGGTCCGCCCGGCCCGCGCATGCTCGACCAGCAGCCGGTTCGTCTCCTCCTGGGGCACCTGCTCGCCGCCGCCGATCTTGCCGACGTCGACGACCTCGGCGCGCAGCCCGTCGAGCACGCCGGGCGGCACGAGCCGGTCGGCGAGGACGACGTCGGCCTGCGCCAGCAGCTCGCGGGCGCGGACGGTGAGCAGGCCCGGGTCGCCCGGCCCGGCGCCGACGAGGTAGACCCGCCCGCTCACGCCGCCGCCTCCAGCAGCTCCCGCGCGCCGGCGGCCAGCAGCCGCCGGGCCACCGCCTCGCCGAGCGCCTCCGGGTCGTCGCCGGCCAGCTCGTCGCGCAGCCACGCCGACCCGTCGGCCCGGCCGACGAACGCGCGCAGGCGCAGCCCGTGCCCGGCCGGCTCGGCGTGCGCGCCGACCGGGGTGCGGCAGCCGGCGCCGAGCGCCCGCACGAGCGCCCGCTCGCAGCGCAGCGCCCGCAGCGCATCCGGGTCGGTGATCGCGGCCGCCGCCGCGCGGGCCGCCGCGTCGTCGGCGCGCGCCTCGAGCAGGAGCGTCCCCTGCCCGGCGGCGGGGACGACCTCCTCGGCGAGGACGCACCCGGCCGCGTCGGCGCGCCCGAGCCGCTGCAGCCCGGCGAGCGCGAGGACGAGCGCGTCGCACGCCCCCTCGGCCAGGCGCCGCAGCCGCGTGTCGACGTTCCCGCGCACGGCGACGACCTCGAGGTCGGGGCGCAGCGCCTTCAGCGCCGCCGTCCGCCGCAGGCTCGCCGTCCCCACCCGCGCGCCCGGCGGCAGCGCATCGAGCGACGGCGCGCCGCACAGCGCGTCCCACGGGGCAGCGCGGGCCGGCGCGCCGACGACGGCCAGGCCGTCGGCCAGCTCGGCGGGCACGTCCTTGGCCGAGTGGACGGCGAGGTCGGCGCGCCCCTCGGCGAGCGCCGCCTCGATCTCGGCCACCCACTCGCGCTTGTCGGCGACGGCGCGGCGGCGGTCGCCGCTCGTGACGACCTCGACGATCTCCGCCCCGCCCAGCAGCGCGGCCACCCACCGCGCCTGGGCCAGGGCGAGGGCGCTGCCGCGGGTCGCGATCCGCATCAGCCGCGCAGCCGGCGGACGTTGTCGCGCGCCTCGGCGGGGACGTCCTCGGCCGCCGGCGGGGCCGGGGCGTCGTCGAGCCCGAACAGCTCGCGCACGAGCTCGAGGCGGGCGTGGCCGCCCTCGCGCAGGCGGATCGTCGGCTCGTGCAGGAGCCGCTGCACGACCGCGCGGGCGATCGCCTCGACGCGCGCCAGGTCGCGCGGGCTGGCCGTCTCCCAGCGCCCGGCGTTCTCGGCCAGTACCTGGTCGACGATCGCGCGCCCGTGCTCGCGCAGCGCCGCGATCGCCGGCCGCGCGTCGCGCTGGCCCATCCAGCGGGCGAAGCGGCCGATCTCCTCGTCGACGATCTCCTCGGCCGCCTCGATCTCGCGCTCGCGGCGCGACAGGGTGTGCGAGACGACGGTCTTCAGCGCGTCGACGTCGTAGAGCGTGACGCCGGGGATCCCGGCGCAGGCCGGCTCGACGTCGCGCGGGACGGCGAGGTCGATGACGAGCAGCGGGCGCCCCTCGCGCGCGGCCATGACCTGGGCCAGCGCGTCGGCGTGGACGACCGTGTGCGGCGAGGCGGTCGCCGAGACGACGATGTCGGCGGCGGCGAACTGCTCGGGCAGGTCATGCAGCGCGACGACCTCGCCGCCGAAGCGCTCGGCGATCGAGCGCGCCCGGTCGGCCCGCCGGTTGGCCAGGAAGACGGTCCGCACGCCCTCGCCGGCGAGCGCCTGCGCGGTCAGCTCGCCGGTCTCGCCGGCGCCGATGACGACGACGCGGCGGTCGCGCAGGTCGCCGACGACCTCGCGGGCCAGCCCGACGGCGACCGACGGCACCGAGGCGCGGCCCTCGGCCAGCGCCGTCTCGGCGCGGACGCGCCTGCCGGCCTGCAGCGCCACCTGGAACGTCCGGTGCAGCATCGGCCCGACCGTCCCCGTCTCGCGGGCGACCCGGTGGGCGCGGCGCACCTGGCCCTGGATCTCGGCCTCGCCGACGACCATCGAGTCGAGCCCGGCCGCGACGCGGGCGAGGTGGCGGGCGGCGTCGCAGTTGCGCGGCGCGTAGCGGACGCCGTCGAGCTCGGCTGGGTCGAGGCCGGCGCCCCCGGCCAGGACGGCCAGCAGCGCGCGCTCGTCGGCGGCCGGGTCGGCGCAGACGGCGTACAGCTCGGTGCGGTTGCAGGTCGAGACGAGCGCCGCCTCGCTCACCGACGGGAGCGCGACGGCCTCGCGCAGGAGCTCGCGGGTGCGCCCGTCACCGAGCGCCAGGCGCTCGCGCAGCGCGATCGGCGCGGTGCGGTGCGACACGCCGATGCACAGGACCTCGCTCACGTCGGGAGGCGCTCGGGCTCCTGCTCGGAGGCGGGCGGGGCGTCGCGGCGCTCCCGGGTGAGCTGCTCGAGCTCGGAGAGCTCGCGCCGCATCCGCGCGACGCGCACGCCCATGATCGCCAGGTAGACGAGCAGGAGGGCGAGGAAGAACAGGTAGGCGGCAGCGACGTAGGCGCTGCCCTGGTCACCGGGGAGCGTGTCAGCGAACATCAGATCGTGGGGGCGGCGGAGCGCCGCTGGACGGGGGCGTCGTCGTCGAGGAGCCGGCGGCGGAGGGCGCGCAGCCGCCCTCGGGTCAGCTTCGTCTCGATCTCGAAGCGGTAGAGGGTGGCGAACAGGAGGGCCATCCCGGCGAGCGAGACGAGGAACGTCAGCCACATCGGGCCGGGCAGCTCGCCGGAGCCGAAGGTCTGCGGGTGGACCTCCTGCTCCTGGGCGCGGACGGCGCCGAAGCAGATCGGCACGAACGCGCCGCCCGCGATCGCGAAGACGGACGCGTAGCGCGCCTGGCGCTCGGGGTCCTCGATCGCGAAGCGCATCGGCGTGTACGTCGCGTACAGGAGGAAGACGATGAGGAAGCTGACGAGCGTCGGCTCGTCCCACAGCCACCAGACGCCCCAGGACGTCTTCGCCCAGATCGCCCCGGTGACGAGCACGGCGACGCCGAGGATCAGGGAGATGTGGATGGCGACGTAGGAGCGCAGGTCCCAGATCGACGCGCGCGAGCGCAGGTGCTGGACGGCGAGCAGGCCGCCGACGATGAAGCCGACGAGCGAGACGATCGCCAGCGGCACGTGCAGGTAGAAGATCTTCTGGCGGAAGCCCTGATCGGCGTCCAGCGGCGCGTAGAACGCCGCGATCGCGAACGCGCCGACGAGTACGACGATGGTGGCGACGGAGAGGCCCCGCAGCCCCTTGCCATGCATCCGGGGTTCAGTCCTCCAGCAGGGGGTCGAAGACTGCGATCGACAGCAGTCCGAAGACCAGATCGTACAGGCCGAGGATCGCCAGCCACGTCGCGTCCAGGCCGCCCGCGCCGCCCTCGCGCAGGAGCGGCTCGAGCAGCCGCGCGGCGCCGATGACGACCGGGATGAGCAGCGGCAGCGCGATGAGCGGGCCGAGGAGGTCGCGGGCGCGGGTGCGCACGGCGATCGCCCCGACGAGCGCGGCGATGATCGCGAACCCGGCGTTGAGGAGCGCGAGCACGAGCAGCAGCTCGGGCAGCGCCTGGCCGAGCCCCGGCTCCAGCAGCAGGAGCGCGAAGGCGGGGACGGCGACGAGCTCGAGCGCGACGAGGTAGGCGAAGAGCGCGCCGGCCTTGGCCACGAACAGCCAGGTGCGGTCGACCGGGGCCAGCAGGAAGCCGTCGAAGCCGCCCTGCTCCTCGTCGGCGACGTAGAGCCGGTTCAGCCCGAGCATCCCGGCGAACAGGATCGTGACGACGAGGATGCCCGCGGCGAGGTCGCCCTCGACGCTCGCGCGGTCGAGGCCGAAGTGGAAGACGACGAAGATCGTGACCCCGAACAGGATCATGCCGGGCACGGACTCGAGCGTCCGCAGCTCGAGGCGCAGCTCCTTGCGCAGCAGGGCGGCGAGGACCCTCACCGGTAGAGCGCTCCGATCTCGTCGACGGTGACCTCGGCGGCCGGGGCGAGCAGGGCCGGCCGCCCGGCGCGCAGGCCGAGCGCGACGTCGGCCTCGGCGAGCCCGCCCGCCGGGTCGTGCGAGGTGACGACGCGCGTGCGCGGCCGCTGCGGCGGGCCGGCCAGGAGCGGCTCGAGCGCGGCGGCCGCGGCCGGGTCGAGGTTCGCGCGCGGCTCGTCGAGCAGGAGGAGCTCGGGGTCGTGGAGGACGGCGCGCGCGGCGGCGGCGCGCTGGACCATCCCGCGCGAGTACGTCGAGACCGGGTCGTCGGCGCGCGCCCCGAGGCCGACGGCGTCGAGCAGCTCGTCGACGCGCTCGGGCGCGACCCCGTGCAGCCGCGCGTGGTAGCGGAGGTTCTGGCGGGCGCTCAGCTCCCGGTAGAGCATCGGGTCGTGGCCGAGCAGCCCGATCCGGCCGCGGGCCCGCCACGCCTCGCGCGGCAGCGCGCAGCCGAGCACGCGGACGGTGCCGGCGGTCGGGCGCAGGAGCGTGGCGAGGATCCGCAGCAGCGTCGACTTGCCGGCGCCGTTGGGGCCGAAGACGACGAGCGTGCGGCCCGCCTCGAGCGTCAGCGTGACGTCCCGCAGCGCGACGCGCTCGCCGTAGGCGCGGCCGAGGCCGGCGAGCTCAATGGCGGTGGTCACCGCGGATGGTGGCGACGGCGTGCGCCAGCACCGGGGCCACGACGCCGAACACCTCGTCGATCGCCTTCGGGGAGCCGGGGAAGTTGACGACGAGGGTGCTGCCCGCGACGCCGGCGATGCCGCGCGAGAGCGCGCCCATCGGCGTGTGGCGCAGCGACTCGGCGCGCATCGCCTCGGCGAGCCCCGGGATCTCGCGCTCGACGACCCGGCGCGTCGCCTCGGGCGTGACGTCGTCGGGCGTGAGCCCGGTGCCGCCGGTCGTGAGGACGACGGCGAAGCCCTCGTCGACGTAGTGGCGCAGGCGGTCCTCGATGAGCGGGAGGTCGTCGGGGACGACCTCCATCGCGTCGACGTCGCAGCCGGCCTCCTCGGCCCGCTGGGCGAGCAGCCGGCCGCTGGCGTCCTCGCGGTGCTCGCGCGACACGCCCGTGGAGATCGTCAGGACCGCGCAGCGCATGGGCGCGCAGCGTAACGGCCGGGGGCCGCGAGCCTCGGCGCGGGGCGGGATCGATCGCGCCGCCACCATTTGTTAGGGTGGCCTAATGCCGACGACGGCGACGGCCCGACGCCCGTTCCCCCGCTGCACGGGCGTCGCGCCGGTCGTGCGCGCCGAGGCGCTGACCCCGCGGATGCGCCGGCTGACCCTCGACGCGGGCCCGCTCGGCGACTTCCACGTCGAGGAGCCGGGCGAGATCGTCACGCTCCTGTGGCCGGCGCCCGGCCGCGAGCTCGTCCTCCCGGCACCCGGGTGGCGCTTCCCGCCCGGGGTGGCCGAGGCCCAGCACGCAACTACACGGTCGGCGCCTGGGACCCCGGCGCGCGCGAGCTGACGATCGACGCCGTCGTCCACGGCGACCACGGCCGCGCCTCCCGCTGGGCCGGCACGGCCTGCCCCGGGGACGCGGTCGGCGTCGCCGGGCCGCGCCCGCACTGGACCGCCGAGCCGGAGGCCGACTGGACGCTGCTCGTCGCCGACGAGACCGGCCTGCCCGCGCTCGCCGCGATCGCCGACGCGCTGCCGGCCGGGCACCCGGCGATCGCGGTGGTCGAGGTCGCCGACGCCGCCGAGCGCCGCCCGCTGCCGACCGCCGCCCGGCTCGAGGTCCACTGGGTCCACCGCGACGGCGCCCCGCCCGGGCCGCGCGGCCCGCTGGCCGGCCGCGTCCTCGCCCTCGAGCCGCCGCCCGGGACCGGCCGCGCCTGGGGCGGCGGGGAGGCGGCCGCGATGCGCCGCGTCCGCGACCACCTCAGGGGGCCCTGCGGCCTCGCCGCCGAGGCGGTCTCCGTCCTCGGCTACTGGAAGCACCGCGACACCGACCGCTGGGAGTGACGTGACCGCGATCCGCCCGTCCGTCCTCGCCGCCGCGCTCGCCGCCGTCCTCGCGCTCGCCGCCTGCGGCGCCGACGACGGCGGGCCGCCCGCGACCGGGCCCGCCGCGACCGCCGCGACCGCCGACGGCGACTTCCCGGTCACCGTCGGGCACGAGTTCGGCACGACGACGATCGAGGCGCCGCCGCAGCGGGTCGTCGCCTACGGCTACACCGACGCGGACACGCTCCTGGCCCTCGGCGTCACGCCGGTCGGGATCCTCCAGTGGATCCCGCAGTGGACGCGCGGCGTCGGCGCCTGGTCGCGGCCCGCGCTGGGCGACGCGCGCCCGCGGCTGCTGGCCAACGAGACGACCCCGGACGTCGAGGCGATCGCCGCCCTGCGCCCCGACCTCATCTCGATCGTCAACTACGACCTCGACGCGTCCGCCTACGAGACGCTGTCGCGGATCGCGCCGACCGTCCCGACCGTCGCCGGCCACCCGCCGTACGGCACGCCGTGGGACGTCGTCGCCACCCAGGTCGGCGCCGCCGTCGGGCGGCGCGCGGCGGCGCGGCGGCTCGTCGCCGGCGCCGCGGCGGGGCGGCGGGCCGCCCGCGGCG
>JADGIB010000260.1 GCA_019683665.1 Solirubrobacteraceae bacterium | reverse complement strand
ACCTGGCATCGCACAGGTCGATGCCAGGTGCCACACGCCCGGCGGACCGCACGGGGCCGGCGACGCCGGGCGCCCGCGCGGGGCGGGCGGCTAGGCGGCGCGGGCCGGCTCGTCCTCGCCGGTCCCGCCCGCGCTCTGGCCGTGGAGGCTGGTCGCCTGGCCGAGCATCCCCAGCTCGGAGGCGTCGCGGCCGAAGAAGAGGCCGATCGTCCAGTCGGCGACGAGGCGCGCGCGGCGGCGCATCGACGGCATGAGCAGGAGGTGGTACGTGCGGGCCAGCCACCACGCGGCCGGGCCGCGCCAGCGGATCCACAGCGTCTGGGCGACGGCCTGGCCCCGGCCCATGTCGACGAACACGCCGAGCGTCTTGTACGTGAAGCGGCGCGGCCGGCCGCCGGCGCCGAGGACGGCGGCGACGTTGCGCGCCACCCGGCGGCCCTGGCGCATCGCGTGCTGGGCCGTCGGCGGGGTCGGCGCCTGGAAGCGCCTGGCCGCGTCGGGCACCGCGGCGGCGTCGCCGATCGCCCACACGTCCTCGCGCCCCTCGACCCGCAGGTACGAGTCGACGCGGATCCGCCCCGAGTCGGCCAGCGGCAGGCCGAGCTTCGCGACGACCGGGTGCGGCTTCACCCCCGCCGTCCAGGCCACGGTCCGGGTCGGGATCCGCTCCCCGGTCGACAGGAGGACCGCGTCCTCGCGCACCTCCTCGAGCGTCGTGTTCGTCCGCACCTCGATCCCGCGCCCGCGCAGCTCGCGGGTCGCGAACGCGGCCAGCGACCCGGGGATCTCCCCCATGATCCGGTCGCGCGCCTCGACGAGCACGAACCGCGTCCCGGTCACGCGGCAGCGCGGGTACAGCTCGATCGCGTCGCTGGCGAAGTCCTGCAGCTCGGCCAGCCCCTCGACGCCCGCGTAGCCAGCGCCGACGAACACGAACGTCAGGTACGCCTCGCGCTCGCGCGCGTCCTCCATCGCCTCGGCGATCTCGAAGCTGCGCAGGAGCCGGTTGCGCAGCGCGATCGCCTCCGGCAGCGACTTGAACCCGATCGCGTGCTCGGCCAGCCCCGGGATCGGGAACACGCGCGTGATCGACCCGAGCGCGACGATCAGGTGGTCGTAGCGCAGGTCCTCCACCCCGCCCTCGGGCTGGCGGACCTGGAGCGTGCGCTCGTCGGGCCGGGCGCCGACGACCGTCCCGAGGCGCAGGTCGGTGCGCCGCAGCTGCTCGCGCAGCGGGACGACGACGTGGCGCGGCTCGAGCGTCCCGGCGGCCGCCCCCGGCAGCAGCGGCGTGTAGAGCATGAAGTTGACGTCGTTGACGAGCGTCACGCGCGCGCTCTGCGGCGGCAGCGCCTTCTCGAGCGTGCGCGCGGCGTACAGGCCCCCGAAGCCGCCTCCGGCGATGACGACGTGCCACGCCACGGGGGGAGCCTACCCGCCGTCGTGCGATTCCTCCCGCGCCCCGAGCGCGTACGCGGTCAGCACCATCGCCAGGCCGCCGAACGGGGCGAACGCGAGCCGCACCGCGAGGTGGACGGCGAAGCTGCCGATGTAGGCGTCGGCGAGCTCCTGGAGGAGCTCCTGGATGATCCCGGCCGAGATGACGACGACGACGTAGACGGCGAGGACCCGCCAGAAGCTGCCGCGCACCGCCTCGTAGCTGCGCCGCAGCGCCGGGCGCATCCGCAGGTGCTCGATCTTCGCGAACGCCGGCGCCAGGCCGAAGTAGACGAAGACGAGGACCCCCGGGACGATGAGGAGGACGAGGCCGAGCGCGACGGCGAGCGGCAGGAGCAGGTCGAGCGCGATGATCGTGCCCCACGGCATCGTGCGCACGACCTGCAGCGGCCGGATCCGCGACGACCGCCGCCAGGCGATGACCGCCGCCGCGACGAGGCCCGCGTAGAAGACGTCCCCGAAGACGTGGATGACCGTCTCGCCGAGGTGGAGCAGGGCGACGAGGACGCTCGTGCTCCCGTGCGCCTGGTCGAGGACCGCGTCGAGCGCGGCGAGCGGCAGGAACACGGCCAGCGCGCCGAGCATGAGCCCCCACCAGTGGCGCCGGTAGATCGCGATCGCGTCGCGCAGGATCCGCATCGGCCGCAGGCGCGCGTCGTGGACGAGCGCGACGGCGGCGGCGGGCGACTCGCTGGGGGCGTTCGACATCGGGTCAGGGGCGGCGCAGGAGCACGGCGGCCCAGCCGTCGAGCTCGAGGCGGGCATCTTCGCGCAGACCGGCGAACGCGGTCGCGACCTCGTCGGCCTCGTGGGCGAGCAGGCCGCTGGCGATCAGGACCCGCGGCGGCTCGTCGAGGCGGGCGGCGAGCTCGAGCAGGAGCGGACGCAGGAGGTTGGCGAGGACGACCGGGGCCCGCGGCACCGGGTCGCGGTGCAGGTCCCAGCGGTGGGCGCCCATCTCGACGCCGTTGGCGCGCGCGTTCGCGACCGTCGCCTCGACCGACTCGGCCTCGTGGTCGTAGCCGTCGACCGGCCCGAAGCCGAGCTTCGCGGCGGCGATCCCGAGCACGCCGGACCCGCAGCCGAGGTCGGCGACCGCGGCGCGCTCGCGCGGCAGCGCCTGCAGCAGCTCCAGGCACAGGCGGGTCGTCGGGTGCATCCCGGTCCCGAACGCCTGCCCGGGGTCGATGACGACCTCCGGCCCGCCGGCCGGCGGGTGCCAGGGCGCGCGCAGGTGCAGGCCGCCGATCTGCAGCGGCCGGTGGAACTCGCGCCAGCGCTCGGCCCAGTCGTCGCCGACGACGCTCGAGCGCACCTCCACGAGCGCGGGGCCGGCGGCGGCGCGGACGTCGCCGAGGTCGGGCAGCTCGCCCTCGGCCCCGTAGACGGCGTACTCGACGACGTCGTCGGAGACGTCGACCTCCTCGACCCCGTTGGGGGCGAGCACGAGCAGCTCGGCCAGGGCGAGCTCGGCGTGCTCGCGGGCGACGCGGACGGCGAGGCGGATCACGAGGCGAACAGGGTGCGGCGGAGCTTCGTGAACACCGACTCGTCGGAGCGCATGTTCTCCTCGCCGAGCGAGTCGGCGAGCTCCTGCATGAGCTCGCGCTGGCGGCGGTCCAGGCGGCGCGGGACGACGACGTTGACGACGATCCGCAGGTCGCCGGGGCGGCCGCGGCGCAGCGCCGGCATCCCCCGCCCGCGCAGGACGATCGTCGCGCCGGGCTGGGTGCCCTCGGGGATCTCGACCGCCTCCTCGGACCCGTCGAGCAGCGGCACCCGCACGCGCGTGCCGAGTGCGGCGCGCGGCGCGGACAGGTCGAGGATCGTGACGAGGTCGTCGCCGTCGCGGACGAAGCGCTCGTGCTCGCGGACCCGCACCTGCACGTAGAGGTCGCCGGCGGGGCCGCCGCGCTCGCCCTCGTGGCCGCGGCCCGACAGCCGGATCCGCTGCCCGTCGGCGATCCCGGCCGGCACGTCGACGGTGAGCGTCCGCCGCCGCACCCGGCGCCCGCGCCCGCGGCACTCGCCGCACGGGGTGCGGGCGACGCGGCCGTCGCCGCCGCACGCGTCGCACTCGACCGTCCGCACGACCTGGCCGAACGGGGTGCGCGAGACCGCCTGCAGCCGCCCGGCGCCGCCGCAGCGCGCGCACGTCTCGATCGGCGTGCCCGGCTCGGCGCCGTTGCCGTGGCAGTGCTCGCAGCGGGCGATCGCGTCGTAGGAGACGTCGACCTGGGCGCCGGTCGCCGCCTGCTCGAGCTCGATGTCGACGGTGACCGCGATGTCGCCGCCCTGGACCGGCCCGCCGGGCGCGCCGCCGAACGCGCCGCCGCCGAAGAACGCGTCGAAGATGTCGGAGAGCGAGCCGAAGCCGCTGAAGTCCGGGGGCGTGTGGCCGCCGCTGCGCAGCCCGTCCCAGCCGTAGCGGTCGTAGGTCGCGCGCTTCTCGGGGTCCGACAGGACCTCGTAGGCCTCGGCGACCTCCTTGAAGTCCTCCTCGGCCGTCTCGCTGGAGCTCACGTCCGGGTGCAGCTCGCGCGCGAGGCGGCGGAAGGCCTTCTTGATCTGGGCGTCGTCAGCGTCCCTCGGGACGCCGAGCACCTCGTAGGGGTCACGCGGCATGGCCCCGACGCTAGCCCTCGTCGTAGACCTCGGAGATGAAGCGCGAGAGCTGCCGCGCCGCCTCCTCCACGGTCGAGATGGCCGTCCCGTAGTCCATGCGCACCGGCCCGACGAGCGAGACCGCGCCCAGGCGCCGCTGCGGCAGGCCGTAGCCGGCGGCGACGAGCGCGAGCGAGCGCAGCTGCGGCAGCTCGTTCTCGGTGCCGATCCGCACGACGACGTCGGGCTGCGACAGCGCCTCGGCCAGCGCCTGCAGCAGGATGACGCGCTCCTCGAGCATCCCCATGAGCGAGTTGATCTGCGCGACGTCCTGGACGCGGTGCTCGGCCAGCAGGCGCGCGGCCCCGTCGACGTAGAGCGTCTGCTCGGCGGTCTCGGCCAGGTCGGTGAAGGCCGGAGACAGGCCCGACAGGAACGTGCGCTCGGTGCTGCCCAGCGACTCGTCGTCGAGGCGCCCGACGAGCATCCGGGCGCCGAGCCCCATCCCGGTCAGGCGCTCGTTGAGGTACTCGCCGGCCCAGCTGACGAGGCCGGGGTCGACCGGCGCGTCGTAGGTGAAGACCCGCTTCGTCACGCCGCCGGTCGAGGTGATGATGACGACCATGAGCACCTGCGGCTGGAGCAGGAGCACCTCGACGTGGCGGATCGTCGCCGTCTCGATCGGCGGCGAGCTGACGATCGCCAGCAGGTTCGTGACCTGCGAGAGCGTCTCGCTCGTGACCCGCATCGCCTCGTCGATCTCGCGCCGGATCAGGCTCAGCTCCAGCGACACCTCCGGGCGCTTGACGAGCCGGTCGACGAAGTAGCGGTAGCCGGCGTCGGTCGGCACGCGCCCGGCCGACGTGTGCGGGTGGGCGAGCAGCCCGTGCTCCTCGAGCTGGGCCAGCTCGTGGCGGATCGTCGAGGCCGCGATCTCGATGCTCGGATCGGCGGCGATCGCCTTGGAGCCGACCGGCTGACCATCCGCGAGGTAGCCCTCGACGACCTTCTCGAGGATGAGCTCTTGGCGGGGGCTCAGCACCGTCCCCATTGTACGCCGGGCGGCCGGCGAGACCGCGAGCGGCGACCGGCGCCCGCCCGCTTGACGGCGGCCCAGTTCTCGGAGGATGCTGCGCATGTCCCCGCCCCGCGACCCGTCGAGAGG